>CAITZN010000676.1 GCA_903896915.1 uncultured bacterium | reverse complement strand
CGTACAATCCAACCAGCACGGCCACCAAACTGTTTAATTTCATGTGCATCTCCTTTTGAACATTTCAAGGAGCCGGAAAGACTCTGGCAAGGAAACAAGCCCCTCTTCCGATTGGGGGACCTCCTACTCCAACCTCACATCGATCTTATAATACCCACAGGGAACTACAGCTGGATTGGTAAAGCTGGTTCGTGTCCACGGGATATTGCTTTCCGAGCACTGGAAGCCGTTCATCAGGTTGGTTGTCCAGTAAACATTATAAACACGTCCGGAAACCGCGCTCCATTGGATGAGGTTCTGGGCGTGGTTTGTAATGCCAAACCGAGCCGATGAGTTGGTCGGGTTCAAGCCCGCAACGTAGGCTTGGATCACGGTGTTAATTCCGTTGGAGCAAACCGCATTCGGATTAACTCCGGTGCCTCCGAAATGCTGCAATTCCCACCAGTCGGGCAGGCCGTTACCATCTCCGTCTGCAGGAGGAGTCACTGTACCGGTCAGTGCGAAGTTGATATCGGTCACAGGCACATCAAGGGTGGGCGTCACCAACGTGGCAGATAAGCCGGACGTTGTATTGCTGTAATATATGCCAAACATTGACCCATCTCCCGAAGGTCGCCAGACTCTGATTCCATAATTTACGCCTGGCTGCACGACCAAGGTGTAATAACCATTCGCATCGGTGTTGTTCCATTCAACACCGTATGAACTCCAGCTTCCACCACCAAAATCGGTGATGATGTTCGCTTCCACCTGCACATCCGCCTGCGGATTGCCGTCCACCAACACCCGTCCGCTGATGGTGGCACCGGGCTGCAGGTTAAAGTTGATGTCGATCGCAGGTACATCAAGGGTGGGGGTTACCAACGTGGCCGATGCAGCGTCGAGTTCATTGTTGTAATACTGCCTCAGCCATGTTGTTCCTTCAGGTGCCTGAGTGCGAACGCCATACTCGACACCAGGCTGAACCATCAAGGTGTAATAACCATTCGCATCGGTGCCGACCCAGGCAACACCTTGTTCATACGAGCCACCTCCCTGCATATAGATTGTGACAAATGCCTGCACCTGTACATTTCCCAGCGGATTGCCATCCGCCAATACCTGCCCGCTGATGATGGCACCGGGCTCAAGGTAGAAATCTATTCCAGCGGTGCCTGCGGCGGTATTCGTAACGGGGTCGGCATACTGCTGGCCGATGAAGCCATAAAACTCGCTGGCTGATATCGCCAGTACGCCCGTTGGAGCGAGCAGACGGTAAGCGCCATGGCGGTTAACGCCCGTGTTATACCACTGGCTGTTTTGAGCTGGATAGCGATAGGCACCGACATATCCGCCGGTTAATGCGTTGGTGTCGGCATCGTACACATGGCCGGCAACCGGATAACCGCGCTCCAAACGAAACTGGGCATTGGTAAAAGGCCCGCTGGCAATGGACACGTTTGTCCACGCTCCCAGAAAACCTTGAGACGCGATGCTATAGCTGTCCACATCCGCTTGGTAGTTGGTAAATGAAACCAGCCCCACCTCGTAGGTTCCGTCAGCTAGAGAGACGCCGCAGCCGCTGTACATATCGTTCTCAAACCAGACGGTTGCGCTGGCGATGGGTGCTGAATTGTCGGCGGCCAGCACTTTCCCGCGTGCCAGCACAGTGGCCCGGGGACAGTACAAATCAACACCAGTCATATCGTTGGTGACAGTCCGATTTTCACCGACAGAGACAAGCCCGAGCCGCATCAAGGATTCTTCGTCGGCATAGAAGTATGCATTCCAGGCCCCCCACATGCAAAGGCGATAAAGCCCATTGGTGTCGGTAATCGCGGTGCTTTCATCGTTACCATCGTTCCATTCGACACACACCGCCACCCCCCGAAGTGCATTGGTCTGGTCGTCATACACATGGCCGGAAACCTCAAATATCATACTGGGAACTTTCGGCACTACGCGCAGGGCGATGGGCAAAGAGTTTGCTCCCTGCTGTAAATCATTGGTGAAGACATATTCGGATATAGGTTCTTGTCCCGTCGGATCGGTACTCGGATTAAAGTAGCCTAGACCCATTGCGCCAACACGCTCAACGTCCGCTGTTGAAACCCCTGACGGAAGATAGAGTTTGAATGCTCCATTCGTGTCAGTCCAAACCTCTGGAGCATTCTTCTCGTCAAAGTATTCTAGCCACACCGCCGCAGCCGGAACAGGGCTGGTTGTCATATAATTGACAACGGATCCCGTGATCCAGACCGTGCTGGTCGGCTGCGTCACGGAAAAGCGAGTCACTACCGATGTCCCGCCGCTGACTGTGCGAGCCTGCCATAGGTAATTGCCGATAACATGAAACGCTCCCTCCTGCCCAAAATAAGCCAGTCGGCTGACCACGGTTCCGTTGGCCGAGCCATCCTCGTCATCTACAATGACTGATGAACCCAAGGAATTGGTCACGCCGTCCTGCACACGAAAGGAAGCGAGGAGCTGATCCACGGCATCTACCACGCCGTTGCTCTGAACATCCACATACAGACTAATATCCACCTTGGCGCCAGCCGTGAGATTACTAACCGTCACGGTTACCCATGCGTTGCTCGTCCAAGCGATGGTAGCTGGTGATACCCCCAGCGCAGGGCCGCCTGGGCCCGCCAGCACCGACGAAGTGAAAGCCATAAAAACGATACCGATAGACAGCACTCCGAATATTTTGACTGACTTCATATTGACCTTCCTTTTCAGACTGTCAGGGAAATCCGTACGGGACGTCGGTATATTTCCATCGCCTGTTCTGGAATGTCAACGAGTAAAGTCACTCGTCCCAGCGTTGGTAGATTGAAAAAAGCGACCTCCTCTTCGATGAGATCAGGAACCGCGCAGGAAGGACTCATTCCCCCGTCCGGTAGAATCAGGATTTGTCAGCCAACTAAGGCAAAGCTTCAGAGGGTGAGTTTCCCGAACGTTGGCGGCGGCTACAGAGGCGAGCTGGAGATATTAAAAATTACGCCAGCTGGCGGAAATGGCTGGGAAGGAAAAGGCACCCCGATATGCGGAGTGCCTTGTTGAAACTGGACTGGATTATGTTAGATGCGACCGAAGAAGCGGCGGTATCCGACAACAACTAGACCACCGAAGCCTAGCATCATCAAGCTGGCAGGTTCGGGGATTACATTTACATTCATGGTGATCTTGTTTCCGCTCCCCGCTACTGTCCACTCATACTTCCCGCCGTTGAGTCCTATTCCGGCAAGAGTTTTGTTCGCCATAGTGTTTGTCCCGTAAATGGAACTGCCGCTCACATAAGACTCGGACAGATAAACTTGAGTACCGTATTGTGTAACAGCAAAAGAAGTATTCCCAGATGTCGTGGTGAACCCATTATAGCCACTTCCTTCGCCAAGATCATAAAAGCTAGGGCCCGTAATAGTGTATGCTTTGTTGTTGCCGGCGGAAGCGTATAAGAGGACGTTGACATAATCAGGCTTAACATATGCACTGAACCCGCCAAAATAATCGACCTGCGTTGTGCCGGTGGTAGTCAGAGACCCGCCCCAGTCCCAAACAATATCGCTACCCACTTGATTCACGTTAATCGTAACTCCATCCGGTTTTGCCTGCACCCTTCCGCACAGTCCAACCAGCATCAACATCATTATCCATCTTGTCTTCATCATTTTACCTTTCGTTAAGAAACCCGAACTCCGTAGAAACAGTCCAAAGTGTACCCCCCCCCTCGCAGATACATACTTATTCGTTCCTTATTTACCCCTGATAATCATGTGGGGAAATTCCTTACAAGAAGTCCAAGCACTTTATATCGTCTTATATGATGGCTTTGCTGATAGCTGGGTATGACCCGCTTGCGGGGCCGATCCCGTAACGGCTCCCGGCTGTTTTCGTTCGCCCCGCACGG
>CAITZN010000675.1 GCA_903896915.1 uncultured bacterium | reverse complement strand
CCGAGAGATGCGTGGGCCTATGCCCAGCGTATCTGTGGCGTCTGCACCACAGTGCACGCCATAGCATCGGTCCGGGCTGTGGAAGATGCTCTCAAGCTTGAGATTCCTCTCAACGCCCAGTTCATCCGCAACATGATTGTCGGCGCACATGGTGTCCATGATCATATCGTCCATTTCTATCAACTCTGTGCGCTCGACTGGGTCGACATTGTTTCAGCCACCACAGCTGATGCAAAGGCCACTGCGGCCCTGGGTCAAAAGCTCTCCGACTGGAAGGGCAACAGCTACCAGGAAATAAAATCGGTTCAAGACCGTCTAAAAAAATTCCTCGGCACCGGTCAGCTGGGCATCTTTGCCAGCGGGTATTGGGGCCATCCGGCCATGAAACTCTCCCCAGAAGTCAATCTTTTGGCCGCTACCCACTATCTCCAGGCGCTGGAGTTCCAACGTAAAATCAATACGGTGGTGGCAATTCTGGGCAGCAAGACCCCGCATATCCAAAATCTGGCGGTCGGCGGGGTTACCAATCCGATCAACCCTGACAGCCCGTCCAATCTGACCATCGAAAAACTTTTCCACATCAAGACATTGGTCGACGAGGTTGGCGATTTCATCCATCAGGCTATGCTTACTGACGTGGCCGCGGTCGGCGCCTATTATGCTGAATGGACCAAATACGGTGCAGGTGTCCTCAACTACCTGTCGGTGCCTGATATGCCGATGGATACCAAGGGTAAAGTCTTTTCCCTGCCGGGCGGTTATATCCCCGGCGGTGATCTCAGCAAATACACCCCGATCACTAGCCAGAAAGATAAAATGCTGTACGACAACATCAAGGAATCGATCAAGCACTCCTGGTACAACGGCAACTGGGACCGTTCACCCTACGAGGAGGAAACGGTGCCCAACTATACAGGCTACGATTACGACACCAAATATTCCTGGGTCAAGGCACCCACCTTCATGGGCAAGCCCGCTCAGGTCGGCCCGCTCCCTCATGTGGTAGCTATGTACCTCGCCGGCCATGCCCCAACTAAAAAATATGTCGATGCCACCCTGCAAAGCGTCTCCGCCCTGGCCGGAACCACGGTAGGCATTCCCGCCCTCCATTCGACCATTGGCCGAATCGCTGCTCGGGTTATCCGGTGCGCAGTGCTCCACGACACCATCAATGTGCAGTGGCAGGCCCTGATCGACAATATCGGCAAAGGCGATCTCGACACCTTCAACGCCCCGGTCTTCCCGGCTGGCGAGCAACGCGGAGTCGGCTTTCACGAGGCGCCTCGCGGCATGCTCTCCCATTGGATCGTTATCGAGAACGGCAAAATTAAAAATTACCAGGCAGTCGTCCCATCTACCTGGAACGCAGGTCCCAGGAACGGCGATGATGCTCTTGGTCCCTACGAAGCCTCGTTGGTGGGCAATCCGGTGGCTGATGCCGAACTGCCGCTCGAAGTACTGCGGACTATCCATTCCTTTGACCCCTGTCTGGCTTGCGCCATCCATCTGGTTGACAGCAAGAAAACCCCGATTACCAAGGTCAAGGTTTTATGATCGGGGACCCTGTTGTGAAGGCCCTGGTGCTCGGCATCGGCAATTTACTCATCGGGGATGAGGGGGTAGGTTGTATGGCGGCGGATGAACTGAACCGACGCTATACTCTACCTCCTTCAGTAGAATGTGTAGACGGCGGCACGGCGGGTTTTGAGCTGCTCTCCATGTTTGACAGCAAGGATCACGTTATCCTGATCGATGCCTTGCGCAACGATATGGAACCGGGGACCGTCGTCATGGTCGAAGGCGAGCATGTACCCAAAGCCTTCATGGCCCGTACAACCCCGCATCAACTGGGCATCTGCGATGTGCTCGCCGCAGCCCAGTTGTGTGAAACCATGCCCAAACACCTGACCCTGTACGGGATAGAACCCAAACAGATGGAGGTCGGCATCGGCCTCACTCCGGAAGTGCAGGCAGGCATGGAAAAAACCATCTGCGCAGTGGTCGATCAACTTCGTCACTTTGGATATGAGGTGAAATACAATGGAATCGAATCCGAACATTAAAACCTGGACTCCGGCAACCATCGTCATGGTCCTGTTTATTATCGCAGGGACCGGGATTGCCCTCTATCGTATGTTTTACGGATTGGGGGCAGCTACAAATATGAACGACGGCTACCCTTGGGGCTTTTGGCTGGGGATGGACGTACTCGGTGGCGTAGCCATGGCTGCCGGCGGCTTCATCATCGCCTGTGCAGTGTATATCTTTAACTGGAAAAAATACCATGCCATAGTCCGACCGGCGATTCTTACTGCCTTCCTGGGCTACATGATGGCAGTAATTGCAATCTTTCTTGATATCGGCCACCCCTTCCGTCTGCCGCACCCGATGTTCATGTGGCAGTATCATTCGGTGATGTGGGTTGTAGCCATGCACGTTGTCTTCTACACCACAACATTGGCCCTTGAATTTAGCCCCATGCTCTTAGAGCGACTGGGCTGGGAAAAACCCCTGCGGATCGTGAATAAGATCATGGTCGGCGCGGTCATCTTCGGGGTCATGCTCTCCACCCTGCATCAATCGTCGCTGGGAGCGGTCTTTCTGATTGCCCCTGCCAAGATGTCGCCGCTCTGGTGGGACACCAAACT
>CAITZN010000674.1 GCA_903896915.1 uncultured bacterium | reverse complement strand
TAATGGTTTTTAGTGGCCAGGTTTCTAGAAAGGACAATGTGACCATCGAGAATGGAGCGTACTGAGTCGGCGACCGGTTCCGTCAGGTCGTCGCCGTCGACCAGAACGGTATACAGTCCGGTGATAGATCCTTGATTTTGAAAGTTGCCGGCGCGCTCCAGGAGTTTGGGCAGGGTCGCAAATACACTGGGGGTGTAGCCTTTGGTTGTCGGCGGCTCGCCAATGGAGAGGCCGATTTCCCGCATGGCCATAGCAAAACGGGTGATCGAATCCATCATCAAGAGGACATTCTTGCCGTTTTGTGAAAAATATTCGGCAATAGCGGTGGCAACAAAGGCCCCGCGCATCCGCAAGAGCGGTGATTGATCTGAAGTGACAGCGATGATCACCGATTGTTTGAGTCCTTCCTCGCCAAGGTCGCGTTCGATAAATTCTTTGACCTCACGGCCGCGCTCACCGATCAGCGCGATGACGTTGATATCGGCCTTGGCATACTTGGCCATCATACCGAGCAAAACGCTTTTACCAACACCGGAACCTGCCATGATGCCCATACGTTGCCCGATCCCGCAGGTCAATAGGCCGTTGATCGCACGGATGCCAAGATCAAGTGGTTCTGTAATGGCTTCCCGTTGCATGGGGCCGGGTGGCAGCGAATAGAGCGCTTTTTCATAAGGCAAAGAAAGGGGCGGGCCATCGTCGAGCGGTTGCAGCATACCGTCGATTACTCGGCCAAGCAGGGCATCGCCAACGTTGATAGTAGCTTGTTCCTTCTTGACACTGATGAGGCTGCCTGGGCCTAGTCCGCGCAGTTCCCCCAAAGGCATCAACAGCGCTCGGTTGTTGCTGTAACCTACGATTTCTGCGGAGATGATGTCGCTGCCATTTTGCAGCGGCGTGATTTCACAGAGGGAACCGATGGATGAACGAGGGCAGGTGCCCTCGACTACGAGGCCGACAATGCGATGGACCTTGCCGTAGACCCGGATGGGAGAAAAATTTTTAATGAGGTCGGATGTATTGGGCATGGGGTGTTTCGGCTCTGTTCAATAAAGATGTAGGGCGGTGGGAGATGTTGTCTTCCGGAAAAATGGTTGCTGGTTAGTGGTAGCCCTCTGTTCCAGTTACTTGTGAGCGGATCGTATATATGGGCGGCCGGCAGCTTGCTTCTTCCGGGGTTCCGGGACACGTCGTAAGAGACCTGCGTTACTCCGCCTCAGGAAGGGCAAGAGCGTCGTATTGTTCCTCAAGGAATTCTTTCATGCTTTCCATTTGTGTTTCTATGGTTGCATCCACTGAACAGGCTGCCGATTCCAGCAGGCACCCACCCTTGGAGATATTCTTGTCAGTTTTAAAGACAATGCGTTCAAGTCCGCGAATAGAGGCAATGAGTTCCGGGGCTTTCTCTTCCGCGAAAGCGAGATCGTCCGGGTGGAGGGTTACATGGTACTCTTCGCATTCAATGGCCTGTTCAATCGCTCCCTGCAAGAAGGCGGCGATGGTATTGCGCGGTGTGGCCAGTTCTTGGCCGAGAAGCTTCTTGCTGAGATCAATGATCAGATTGATGATGTCTCCTCGGCCCCGCTTTAACAGCATACTCCGATAGTCGTCAAGTTGATGACTGGCCTTGGAAAAGGCTTCGATGGTGTGTTGGAAATCAGCCTGATATTCGGCGAGTGTATCCTTTTTCCCCTGGGTGTAGGCCTCTAACCTGATGGCCTCGATATCAATTGGTGGAGCAGGCTTTGGTTCATCAATCTTTGCTACGGGCGTTTGCTGGTCGTTTGCGGGGGGTGGGGACAAACCTTTGTCAGCAGGTTTTGTTTTGCTTGTCGGTGCGGCAATAATACGCTGCACTAGCGGCATTGGGGTGAAGAGCAGGTCTTTCTTGAAGATTTTAGACGAACTCATCGCCGCCGCTCCCTTTGCCGAGAACGAGTTTGCCTTCTTCCTCGAGTTTCATCGCAATTTTGACAATAGTCTGCTGCATGGCTTCGACTTCGGAAAGGCGAACAGGCCCCATTGCTTCAAGGTCATCCTTGATCATGTCAGCAGCTCTAGACGACATGTTACTGAATATTTTTGTTTTAATTTCATCGGTAGCCGTTTTAAGGGCGATGGTCAGGGAATCGTTATTTACCTCACGCAGAATCATCTGAATGGCGCGGCCGTCAAGGGCGCAGAGATCCTCGAAGGTAAACATCATCTTCCTGATGTCCTCCACCATGTCGGGGTCGATTTCTGACAGATTATCGAGGATTTCAGAATCGAGATTGTCTGTCATGTTGTCGAGTATTTCCACGACTTTTTTAAGGCCACCGACCTGTCGTTGTTCCTGTGCCCCTATCACTATGCCGATCTCCTTATTCAGAGCGTCTTCAATCCGCTCAATGACAAGAGGGGAAACTTTGTCGAGAGTTGCAATTCGATGGATGACATCCGCCCGTTTTCCTTCTGGTAATTTGGCGATGATAGCGCCCGCGTGTTCAACTGCCTGCGTCGACAGGACCAAGGCGAGTGTCTGTGGGTGTTCGTTTTCCAGTAATCCGGCTGCCATCGACGGCTGCATTTTGGCAATGGATTCCAGGGGGCGAGCTTCGGTGCCAGAAACAAACTGACGCATGAGGCTTGATTCCCTGGTTTTGTCGCTGGTGCCTGCAATAAGTCTTTTTGCAAATTCCTGACCTTTGACCACCATACCGGCCTTGCTCTCGGTGGCTAATTCAAAATCCTCCAGCACCCTTGCTCTGGTTTCATCAGAGATATGTTCAATACCGGCCATGCAGCGGGTAATCTTGAATATTTCCTCATCTGTCAGTTCCTGGAGCAATTTGCCCGCTGCCTCTTCACCAAGGCAAATGAGCAAGATTGCTGCTTTTTTGAGTCCTGTCAGTTTTTCAGCTGCCGCCATGGATTCCGTTGATTACGCTAAGAGTTGGTTGTTAATAGTGAGCAGAGCCTGTCCAGCTTGGGCTAGCCTCGATCCTGGATCCAGTTCTTCAAGACGTGAGCATTGAAAGCCGGGTCGGTAGTTACATCTTTTTTAATATTTCCGAATGGGTCTAATTGAGATCTTCCCATGGGAGCATTGCCAGGAGGGGTACCTTGGGCCTGTTCAAATTCCATCTGTTCGACGGTTTTGTAATGCCGGGTGACATCTCTTTTTAAAGTCCTCATGAGGGGCCGGATCATGAGAAAATAAAGCAGTGCACCGCCCGCCAGGAGGAGGGCGTAGCGAATGAGCGGCATATACTGGTAGAACTTGCTGGAGGTGGTTCCCTCGCTAGCACCGGATTCTTTCGCTTCGAGGAACGGCATAGAGGTAACCTCGATCTTGTCGCCTCGGTTTTTATCCAAGCCTAAGGCAGAGGCAATCATATTTTCGAGGGTCTTGAGTTCTGCTTCCGTTCTGGGTTCCGTTTTAGCCGGTTCTTTATCTTTGGACGGTATCGTTTTGTCAGCGACCAGGACCGAGACGGAAAGCTTGCTCACTGTACCAACCGGATTGGTAGTTTTGGAGACGACCTTGCTGATTTCATAGTTGGTAGTTTTTTGCATTCGACTGGAAGGTGGTGTCGCTCCACCTGTTTGACCGGTGCTGCCCCCTAGGTTCGACTGGACTCCTGGTACGCCGCCGCTCATCTCCGACCCTGTTTTTTCTTCGCTTGTCTGTTCGCTGCGAATGACCGGTTCCTCGGAGTCAAAGGTCTCTTCGGTTTTTTCCTTGCGAGCAAAATCAAGAGTGGCGTTGACTCGGATTAGAGCATTTCTAGCACCCAATGATTTGTCGAGCAGAGCCTGGGCACGTTCTTCCAGGCGCTGTTCAACCTGCATCTGGAAATCCAGCATATCGGGAGAAAGGTTTCCTGGCCCACCTTTACCGGTAGTTCGGGACAAGACATTACCGTTTTGATCGATAATGGTCACCTGGTCAGGAGTTAATCCCTCGATAGAGTTGGAGACCAGGTGCACTATACCTTCAATCTGGGCCTCGCCTAGTCGTTTCCCAGGAGCGAGCTTGATGATTACTGACGCGGTCGCCTGTTTCTGCTGATCTTTGAACAACCTTTTTTCCGGCAAAGCCAGATGGACACGTGCTGATTCAACCGGTCCAAGGGATGCGATGGTGCGGGCGAGCTCGCCTTGTAATGCCCTTGAATAATTTACTTTCTGGACGAAATCAGTCAGGGCGAAAGATTGTTTGTCAAAGATTTCAAACCCGACACCGCCACCTTGTGGTAAGCCTGACGAAGCGAGACTCAATCGTGTCTCGTAGACGCTTTTTACGGGAACAAGAATGTTTCGGCCATTGTTGGTGAGTTGATAGGGAATATTCTGTGCTTTCAGCAATTGGACCATGGCCGAGGCGTCTGATTCCGATAGATTACCGTAGAGTAGTTGATAATCAGCGGTTCTCGCCTGGATGATGATAAAGGCGAATAGACCAATCGAAATCATCGTCACGGCAGCAAGGGAGAGTTGTCTTGACAGGGGCCAGTTTGTAATCGTGGCGATGAAAATCTGTAGACCGTTTTTTGTTGTCCGTGGAGAACTGTCTGTCTGTTCAGCCATAATGCGTCCCTGCTGCTGTTATCTGTTTGAAAAATCTAATTATTGAGCTGAGCTAATCCACTGTGGGCTTAAAGTGGATATCAAACCTGCATCCGCATAATTTCCTGATAGGCATCAATAGCTTTGTTGCGCGCCTGGATCATGTATCGAAGAGAAATATCAGCTTTTTCCATGGAAATCATCGCGCCGTGCAGGTTCTTTTCTCCACCGCTGTGTAACTGTTGCATGGCTTGATCGGCGTTCTGTTGCTGCTGGTTGGTTTCAGCCACCATGTTTTTGAGGATATCGCCAAACGATGTCTCCACCTGAGAAATTGTGGACGTTTGTTTTGTTTGAACCGGCGTGGCGATCGAGGAAATGCTTTGGATCGATTCCATGTGTTATCTCCCGATTTCGAGTGCTTTCATGGCCATACGTTTGGCCGATTTAATGGTGGTAGTGTTTGCCTCATACGAGCGTGTGGCGGACATCATGTCGACCATTTCTTTGATGACGCTGACATTAGGCATCTCCACATAACCGTCCTCTTTGGCATCCGGATGTGTTGGATCGTAGACGCGTTGCGGCGGACTATTGTCTTCTATGATTTTGGAAACCTTGACCCCTTGAACCTGGCTCTGAGCTTGTAAGGAATTATCAAAATGCTGTTTAAAGGGCTGGCTGTCCGACTGAAAAACCACCGATTTCTTTTTGTAAGGCCCGCCCTCAGGCGTTGAAGTTGTCTCGGAATTGGCGAGGTTGGCACTGATGGTGTTGAGTCGTGTGGTTTGAGCCTTCAGCCCCGAAGCGGCAACATTAAAGGTGGTAAAGATATCCATAATAGCTCCTAAGGTTGTGTGTAATTATGGTGTTGCAAATTATGAGCCATTGTTTGCGGCATATTTGAGCATGGAAAGTTTTTTGTTGAGCATAGAGACCGCCGCTTCATAGAGAATTTCATTTTGGGAGAGTTTAATCATTTCCTGATCGACACTGACGCTGTTTTTGTCGCCAATGTCGGTGGTATCCCTGGTGGTGCTGAGTTTTCCTGTGACCTGTTCAAGGTTCCCTGGTGATATCGGGATATGGCCGGGCTGAGTGGTCACCTGGCGGGGACTGTTGTCCGACAAAGCACTTTTTAATTGATCTTCAAAGGAGAATGACTGAGCTGAATATCCAGGAGTTTCGGCATTGGCGATATTGGAGCCGATAATTTCCTGATTCTTGGAACGTAGGTCAAGCACCTTCTGCAAGAGTTTCATGGTGGTGTCGAACTGCTGAATTCCAGGCATAACACGCCTCCGATTGTTGTCGATTTCTCGATGCTGACTGGCTGGGTTGGACCGGTCGTTGTGAAAAATTACTTCTGTTTGATTCGTAGAATAGCCACTTCTTCACGAGCAAGTTTTGTCCATTGGGGATCTTTTCCTTTTTCGGCTAATTCTTTGAACAGATTAAGTGCTTGCGACGTATTGTTTTTTTTCAGCTCAATCTGCGCCAGTCGATATTGTGCCTGCTCAATGTTCCCCTCTTGCTCTACTATTCGGCGAAACGCTTGAATTGCCAGGTTGTCTTGACCTGTTTGGAAGTAGGCTTCCGCAAGTGGCAGGGAAGCATTGTTTTTGGCAATCAAACCTTGCAGCTCTGGCTTAGTCAGGATGTCGATGACGTCCTGCCATTGTTTCAAATCGAAATAAATGCGCGCTTTAAGAAATTCAAGTTGAGAATTCTGGGGGTGAGCGCCACCTTTCAAGAGGTTAATGGCTTTGTCCAGTTGGCCGCTTTCATAAAGAGCTTTGATTTTAAGCAGGAGGATGGCCGAAACATCGGTTCCTTTCGGGTAATTGAGAAGATAGCGGTCGGCGTACTCTTCAACCTGGGCATACTGATCTGCGGCAGAGAGGCCTTGGATCAGTGGCAGATAGAGTTTTTCTTTGGTTGCCTCGTTGGAAACTTCAAAGATATATTGATAAATCTGTGCTGTCTGGTCGTTTAAACCGAGTTTGCTGTAGATGCCGGCCAAGTCAATTAACAAGCTCGAATTAAGCCAGCCATGGCTGAAAAACATCTTGTTTTGCTTGGCGAGGACCATCGCTTTTATATATTCTTTATCATTGGCCAGTTTCCTGATGACCCCAGGCAGTTGCTCGATAAGCAAAGCCTGCGCCTCAATATACAGTTTTCCGGACCGAAAACTACGCAACATTGCCATGAGTTGAGAAACGCTTGTTTGATGATCTCCGCTGAGGTGGCTGACCAAGGCCTGCTTGAAAGAGGCTTCTTCCCTGATCACGATGGTGTCGCCCTTTTCAGCTATTTTACCATAAACAGCCGCCGCATTCTCTGCGCTTATTCTCTTGGAGATATACTCCAGATCTGTTTGCTTGAGCAGGGCTCGTGCAGACCCTTCGGTTCCCGGGAAGTTATCCTGGATTTGGCGAAGATCAACACCTGCATTTATAACAGTTGTCGGGTCGCTGTGGTATTGCGACATGGCTAGCCGAAACAGCGCCATATCCTGCTGGGGAGCTTTGTCAAGGAGGTCGCTGAGTTGACGATATTTTTTTGAAGCGTCCAGGAAACGCTTGTTGCTGTAGAGGGTATCACTGAAATGAGCCAGCGACATTGGGTCCGATTCGATGAGAGGAGATTGCTTAGCCAACTCTAGATAGGCTGTCAGCGCCTTTGATTTCTCATCTTTCGCATAGAGGAGGTCAGCTTGCCGGAGCAGTCGGAGATATTTAAGTTGTTCACTACGGATGATATCGTCACGTACCAGGAGCTGCTCGGCATCCTTG
>CAITZN010000673.1 GCA_903896915.1 uncultured bacterium | reverse complement strand
TTTGCGCTGGGTGATATCTTCGTAGGCCCCTAGAATCCCGATGACCTTGCCGTCGGTATCCCGAATCGGCACTTTGGAGGTAGCGAGCCAGATTTGCTTGCCCTCGGGTGTGGTCTGGATTTCTTCATAACGCCATTTTGGTTTGCCTGAGTTCATAACTTCAAGGTCATCCTGGCGATACCTTTCCGCCTGGTCCTTCCAGCCCATGTTGTAATCATCGAGGCCGATTAATTCCTCCGGTACCTGATAGCCCGCATCCTGAGCAAACAATGTGTTGCACCCCAGGTACACCGAGTTGAGATCCTTCCAAAAGAGACGAACCGGGATGGTGTCCAGGACCAGCTTCAGCAGGTTTTTTGCCTCTGTCGCGTTTTGTTCGTTTTGCGTCATGGCCTTCTCGGTTCGTTTGAGGTTGCTGATGTCGTTTATTACCATGCGGCACTCGGAAGAGCCACCACCTTGCCGTGCAGCAGCCGTGGCCAGGTGCGCCCAGAAGACGGTTCCGTCTTGTTTGGCCATGCGTAACTCGCAACCTTTGGGGTCATCACAGGTGTCGAGGTTCTGTTTGCGGTACAGATAAAAGATGTCCTGATCGTTGTGATGGATAAATTGGGTGAGCGGTTGCCCGATCAGCGATTTTTTGGACACTCCCAGCAGGGTCGCGGCGGTCAGATTGGCTTCAAGGATATGTCCTGTGTCGGAGATGGTGAGATAGCTGACCGGGGCCAGTTCATAGAGATCGAAATAGCGGGCTCTGGCGCTGTCCAGTGCTTCCTGGGCCTGGAGCAATGTCTCGTTTTGCATCTCCAGTTCGATCTGATGCGCAGACAGCTGGTGAAACATCAGCCTGATTTCTTCGGACACCTGAAGATCGACAGTATCCGACGGCTGTACTATCTCTCCACTGATCCTCTCCTCGTCCAATCGACGCAATCTGGGCGCTTTGCTGAGTCGCTTATCTCTATTGATCATGGTGTCCTTGCATCAGATTAAGGGTAGCAATAAACGCTGTCGGTTGTGTATCGATCGTGTTCATCAGGACTCTGCAAAATAAACGATCTGCCTGCCTTGAGAGGCAAGCAGACCGCGGACCGCCAACCGTGCAACCAACCTTGCAGTTCCGGAGAGGGAAGACGGCGATCCATTCTCTAGTTATTTATTTCACAAAACTTGCGGCCTGCTGGCTGTCGTAGCTATTCCACCTTGATAGTTGCTCGTTTGGTCTTTTCCATTTTCGGGATCGTCAATTCCAGGATGCCGTTTTTAAAGGAGGCCTTAGCTTCGCTTTCCTTGACAGCTGCCGGCAAGGTAAAGGTCCTCTGGTATGAGCCCCGGCAGATTTCCTGCCGGTAATAGTCTGCTTTTTCCTCCTTCTCCTCTTTGCCCATTTTGGCCTCAAGGGTCAGGACATTGTTGGCGATTGTGATATTGATGTCTTTCTTGTCCACTCCGGGCAGTTCTGCCTTGATCAGGAAATCGCTTTCTCGGTCGATTATATCGACGCAGGGTGTTTTACCTTCAAAAGGCGTCATCTGAGGGGTGGTTGTGGCTGGCCAGCCAAGGCGAAATGGGTGCCGCCATCGGTGCGGGAAGTAATTTTCAAAAATCTGATCCATCTCTTTGAAGAAGTTGGACTCAGAGAGGAGGTCAAACCTCTCAAAAGGGGAAGTCATCCCCCGGGGTGGCATTTTTTGGACTTCGTGTTTCTGTTCTTCTTTCTTTTTTTCGTTCATGTTCGTTTCTCCTTGGTATATGCGCCTATAAAGTCAGGCTGCTGTCAGTCGCGCCAGCAAACTATGAGGCCTAACAGGCTTCTATGGCGTCTGCAGGCACACCCGGTTTGCAGTCGCCTCGCCAACGGCAGTCGAATTGATCGCAGGCTAATTGTTCCGTATTGAAGCAGGGGGCATTGCCTTCCTTCTCCTTGATGTAGGCGACAAGGCTATCGGCCGCATCACCTCTGAGCACCGCACCCGCACACCCCAGTCAGGCTTGCATAGAGAAAAGGTATTCCATCGCTAACGTTTTGCAAATGGAGTTTAAATGGAGATGAAATGGATGTAAAATATATACAATTCGAAGTCTGCTGATCGTGCCACGACGCTTTGCACGTCGGTATGAGTTGGATGATCCGCTTGAGCCGGGGTTAGAGTTTCTGAATCTCGTTGTTAAAGCAATCGGGGCAGCAGCCATGGGTGATCTGGACTTTTTTCACGGCATTTAAATACTCCTCCATGCTATACCAGCGCCCTTTGCTTTGGTCGGTTTGGTTTTGATCAACACGAATTTTTTTGCAGTAACAACAGATCGGCAGAATGTTTTCATACAACGCCACTTTTCTTTGCAGGTCTTGTTTGGCAAAACAGTTGGATATCCGATACAGCAGCTCGTCGCTATCGCACGGTTTTTGCAAAAAATCGTCGGCGCCTAAGCGGAGCGCATCCACAGCGGCATCAAGATCCGCATAGCCAGTGAAAATGATGACCATGGTCTGTGCATCCTTCTGCTTGCCCGCTTTCAGGACCTGGAAACCATCTAGTCCTGGCATCACCAGGTCGGTCATCACCAGGTCGAAGCTACCGGCATTGATCATGGCGATAGCCTCCTCTCCGCTTCCCGACACAGTCAGGTCTAAGTTGCGATCAGCACTTGCAAGATCTCTGGAGAGACTCTGTAAGATGATTTGTTCATCATCAACGAGCAGCATGGATTTTCGTGGAGAGGTGTTCATGATTTTTTCCTTACCCGCGGTAGTGATTACTTTTCGGCATCCAGCAGGTTCGGCCGAACCGGGATTGCTGCCCATGTTTTTGACAGGGAGGGTGAGCATGCAAACACCTCCCGCAAAGAGTGCTATACAGCCTGAATGCAGGGTGGAGAATATCAGGAATAGTGAGGTAAATATGACAAGATGAACGGGGAAAAACAATGGGGGAAGATGTGAGATGGAATGGATAGACGATCTATTCTATCGATGGCGGCGTTCAGTGCCGATGCCGCTTGATTCGCTGTAATACGAACTGGTTCCGGCAAAATCGGTCAGATCGCTTACGGCTATAGGTCCATGGAAAGCATGGATTGCAGGTTGGTTTTCTGGTGGGTCATCTCAAGTTTTTTTCTGATGTTCTTGCGGTGAATGCTGATTGTGCCCGGCGAGAGGTGTAAAATGTCGGCTATTTCCTTGGTCCGCTTGCCCAGCTTGACCAGATTGGCAATCTGCATTTCAGCAGGGGTGAGCCGAACCAGTTTGGTGGAAAATGTATTAGCAAAGGGGGAGGTCAATTCGTCGACGTTGGCCTGGATAATCTCCGCCAGCACCAGTTGCGCTTCGGTCAGGCCGCTTTCTTTGAGTCGATCCAGAAAGGGGTTGATCAGATGGGCTGTGTTGGCGAGCACCTGTTCGCCCATGGTTTTTTTATCTTCCTCCCTTTTTTTCAGCAATACCGTTAAGGCGATGTTTGATTGGTACAACTCGGCGGTCCTTTCCAGCACCCGCTGTTCCAATTCTTCGTGGGCTCGCTTTAATTCGGCCTCTATCTCTTTTAACCGGGTAATGTCGGTGTGGGTGCCAATTATTCTCAGAGCCCGTCCTTGCTCATCCCTGGTAACGGCCTGCCCCCGGGACAGAATCCATTGCCAGCTGCCGCTCTTGTTCCGCATCCTGAACTCGGTCTCGTAACGGTTGGTCTGTCCCAGTGTATGCGCCTCCCGCAGGGCGAGTACGTTGTCCCGATCGTCGTGGTGCAGCAGATTTTCGAAGGATTCGTAGTCATGAATTTTGTCTGTCTCGTCATAGCCCAGGGTGCGATGCCAGTTGTCGCCGAAATAAACCTCGCCGGTGCTCAGATTGCGGTCCCATACCCCGTTGGACGAGGCGTCCAGGGCCAGGCGAAAACGACTTTCGCTTTCCATCAACTGTTGTTCGATCAGGCGTCGTTGAGCAATTTCTTCTTCCAGTTGCTGGTTTTGTGCCGCCATTCTTTGCAGCAGGCTTTGTTTTTCGAGGCAACGCCGGATGCGGAAGACCAGTTCTTCATGTTCGCAGGGCTTAAGAGTGAAATCATCGGCGCCGAGGCGCAGGGCATCAATGGCGCCGCGCATATCACCATAGCCGGTGAGGATGATGACACTGGTTTGCGGCCTCAGTTTTTTGACGGCCTTGAGCACGCCGAAACCATCGATGTCAGGCATCATCAGGTCGGTGATCACCAGGTCGAATTGATCGTTTTCCAGGGCGCTGATCGCTTCGCTGCCGCTAGCCACCGCTGTGACCGCGAAATCCTCCATCTGGAGTTCCCGGGCAAAGGATTTCCGAATAATTTCCTCATCATCGACAAAAAGAATAGAGATCTTGGGATGGTTATTATTTTCCATACGGATCCATTCCTCCTGCGTTATCGCCAGTATTGGCGAGTGAAAAAGAGTGAAGTGATGTGGCGGTTACTTAAAGGTATCAGGGATTGCATCGTAATCATCCCTTAATAGGCAGCAGAATGGTGAAGGTTGCGCCTTCTCCGGGTCGGCTCTCGACCTTGATCTCCCCATGATGCTGTTTGATAATGCCATGGCTGACCGACAAGCCCAGGCCGGTTCCCTTGATTTCCGGTTTGGTCGTGTAGAAGGGCTGAAAGATATGGGCCATTTCCTCGGGCTTAATGCCGATGCCGGTATCCTGAATGGCTACTACCACCTTGTCGTTCTCCTGCCAGGTGCTGACCGTAATCACCCCGCTGCCTGACTCCTGGCAGGCATCCGCGGCATTGGTTAGCAAATTGAGATACACCTGTTTGATCTGGTCAGGAACCGCGCAAATCTGCGGTAACGGTTCCGCGAACTTGAGCTCCACGGCAATACGTCTGTTTTTGAAATCACTCTTATGGAGCAGGAGGATGGCATTCAGGGACTTGTGCACATCCATGGGCACTTTTTTTCCTGAGGAAGGGCGGTTGAATTCCTGGAGACTGCGGATCAGATTTTTTATTCGTTCGCTTTCGCCAATGGCTGCGTCCAGCAGTTCCTTATCCTCTGGGTCCAATATTGCCCTTTTTTTCAGCCCTTTCAGAATGGACAGGATGCCCTGGAGGGGATTGTTGAATTCATGGGCGATAGAGGCTGAGAGCTTGCCGATTGCCGAAAGTTTTTCTGCATGCAGATACTGTTTTTGGGTTTCCTGGAGCTCAAGCGTCCGTTGTTCAACCCGCTGCTCCAGAGTCATATTCGCGGCTTTGAGCTGCTCCTGAGCCTGGATCAGTTCGGTAATATCACGAAACACTCCCACGACCTTGCTGAACTTCCCGCCATGAAGGGCAAACGGATGGACGGAAATAACCGCAGGGAAAAGTTCTCCCGATTTACGCATCAGCGTCATGTTAAAGGAGTGCATCGGCTTTCCTTGACGGAATTTCTCGACTCTTGCGGGTATGAGCTCGACAAATTCAGGAGGATAGATCAGCGCGATCGACTCGCCGATTGCCTCTGCCTGCTGGTAGCCAAATAATTTTTCCGCGCCGACGCTGAAAATGGAGATACGGGCATCGTTCTTTTCCAGGTCACAAATTATCAACCCGACGCTGTCAAGCGCCGTGTAGATGGAAGCAAGGTTTTCTGCATATTCCTTGAGTTGGCCATTGGCCGTTTCTTGAACCTGGAGCCGTCGCTCCTCACTTTTCTGGAACGCCTCTTCGGCTTTCATACGCTTGGTGATGTCTCGGACAGCAACGAAAATAACCTGCCGTTTTTGCAAAGGGATAACACGTCCTGACATCTCAACCGGAAAGATGGTGCCGTCTTTT
>CAITZN010000672.1 GCA_903896915.1 uncultured bacterium | reverse complement strand
AGTATCTTGAAATTTTAGAATGAAATCTTTAAGGTTTGCCTTCTTGATTGTTAGTCCAGCAGCCATGGAGTGGCCGCCAAATTGCTCTATCAGTAGTTTGCACTGTTGAAGTAACTGCAAGAGATTCACACCAGGAACTGACCTTCCTGATCCTTTTATGTGTTGTCCGCAAACTCCTGTATTATCGTTTGTAAATATTATTACAGGCAGGCCGAAGCTATCGGTCATTCTCGAGGCAAGGATGCCAATGACCCCTGGATGGCAATTTTCTTGATATACTACAAGCCCTGATGCTCCTGCCTGAAACTGTTGGTTGCACTTGCCTTCAATATCCGCTAGAGCGTTAAATTCCAGCTGTTTCCTTTGAGTATTCATCAGCTCAAGCTGCTGAGCACACTTTAGTCCCTGCTCTCCATCGTCCGCGGACAATAAGTTAAAACTTACCTCTGGAAAACCCAGGCGTCCGGAAGCGTTGATGCGCGGCGCTAGCTTAAATGCAATATCTTCAGGTTGCAACTGTCGACCCTGGGTTCCGCTGAGATCGCAAAGATAAAAAATGCCAATACGGTTACTTGCAGATAATACCTCAAGCCCTGCGCGAACTAAGATACGGTTAACGCCAACTAACGGGACGACGTCAGCTACCGTACCGAGTGCGACCAGGTCCAGGTATTTTTTTAGATTAGGCAGCGAAGCAATAGTCAAGATGTCACTTTCTACCAGGGCCTTGCGTAGGGCCATCACAAGAAAGAAGACAACTCCCACGCCTGACAATAAGGAAAAAGGGAATTCGCAACCATTTTGTTTGGGATTAACGATAGCCTCAGCATCCGGCAGTATTTCTTTGGGTTCATGGTGATCGGTGATAATGACGCGAAGCCCGAGCTCTTTTGCGTAGGCAACTTCTTTAACCGATGTGATGCCGCAATCAACGGAAATCAATAGCCCCCCCTGGGCCTGACCTGATAGGGCAACTAGGTTATTGATAGAACTGACTGATAATCCATAATTTTCTATGAGCCGATTGGGGATGTAAGAATAAACTTTTCCTTTTATCTTAACCTCTTTGAAAAAGGATGTCAGGAGTACAGTTGCGGTAATACCGTCAACGTCGTAGTCGCCGTGGATAAAAATTGGTTTTTCAGCTTTGATTGTATCGAGGATGCACTCAACCGCCTGTCCCATTCCCTTCATAGTGTACGGTGAGGGCAGCATGGATAACTGAGGGTAAAGAAAATCCTGAACCTCTGAAAGTTCCGTTATTCCACGATTGTACAGTATCTCTCCTAACGGGGCTGGCAAGGAGAAATTCTTAGCTACTAATATGCCAAACTCCTCAACCTGAAGTTTTTCGGCATTAAGAGGAAAAGTATATTGGGGGCGCAAAGAAGGTAATTTCAAAGAGTTGCGATGGGGTTCATTGCCCCCTCCTTATTGTTCGGCTTGCAAGAAAGTGGTGATATCTGCAAGAGCTTTGTCGGTGCATTGAATATCGTGCCAGCGAACTTCCAGGTGCTGCCGAAACCAGGTCATCTGCCGTTTAGCGTATCTTTTTGTGTCCTTAATTAAAGCATCTGTGGCAGTCTCGAGGTCCCAATGACCAGTTACACAAGCATGCATGTGCCGATAGCCTATGGATCTCATGGACGGCGCATCCTGCGAGTAGCCTCTCTCGAGAAGACCTTCAACTTCATGTTTAAATTCGACTTGCATGATGCTAACAGATCGAGCTTTTATTCTATTGTGTAATAGTTTTCGATCACAAGTTAAGCCAAGATTTAAAACCTTGGTTAACAGGGAGCGCTGTCCGGCTTGTGCTTGCTTTTGTAGATGTTCTGACCAGGGTATACCGGTGCTGTAATATATTTCTAAGCCTCGTAATAGCCGCTGGGTGTCATTTTTATGAATTCTCCTGCCGCTGTCCGGGTCAACCTGGAGCAGCTCCTGGTGCAGCGCTTCCCTGCCCTCATTGATAAGTCGACTGCGAAGCACTTCCCTTTCTTCATCCTTTACATTAAGTTCATCGAACAATCCATTGATTAAAGCATGAAGATAAAGACCTGTGCCGCCAGTAATCAAGGGGATTTTCCCTCGAGAGGTGATCATATTGATAGCATTTCGGGCATCGTGAACAAAACGGGCTGAATCATATTGCTCATCGGGATCAATGATATCAATGAGATGGTGCGCAACCTGTTGACGCTCTGCTTTGCTAACTTTTGCGGTGCCTATGTCCATATACCTGTAAACCTGCATCGAATCCATGGAGATGATTTCGCAGCCAAATTCTGCGGCTATCCGCAGCGATAGGTCGGTTTTACCTATAGCGGTCGGCCCTACAAGGACCAAAACAGGTGTCGTTATAGGTTCAGCGATGATCATCATTCAAAACTGATTAATGGAAGGAGTCGCTGCATAGTTTTGGGGCCAATACCAGAAACCTTAATAAAATCTTCGGGACCAGCAAACTTGCCTTGGTGCTCGAGCTCGGCCATAATAGCATTAGCAATATGCGGACCAACACCCGGCAGCATTTCCAGAGCTTCCTTGCCTGCCCTATTTATCGGCAAAGGGCGGTTAATGAATAGCGACAGTGTCGCCGGCATTTCGTCAGCAGTTTTCTGTTCTTGAGCAAGAGGTAAAATCTTATAATTTTCT
>CAITZN010000671.1 GCA_903896915.1 uncultured bacterium | reverse complement strand
GTAATTATCAGGTGGCAGCCAGGAGGTGTCTTCACTCACAAAGGTCGAAAAATAGCGCCAGGTTTGTCGGGCTACCTGCCTGAGGAAAAGGCGGTCTGCTGCCGAGATCGAACCGTCCCGCAGGTGTTCAGCAGGGCGCAGATTAAGGAGCCAGCCGAGCAGCGGCGAGCTTAACCAGAGAACGAGCCAGGGCAGGGCTAGGCCCAGGCTTTCCGGCCTGATCCACCAAATCACGATGCCGACTGTGCAGCTGAAAAGGCTGGCTAAGCTCAGACCTGCGACAAAGAACGATTGATGACGGGAGTCGCGTCCAGAGGTGGCCTGGGTGGTCCATTCCAGAAGACCTCGCCTGGAAATGGCCTGCCGATACCAGACCCGAATGATTGCGTCCAGGCTTACGGCCGCCTGATGCGGCAACAAAGCGGCATCGGTGATCGCTCGCAACAAGTCGTGGAGGACTTTGGCCGGGTCGAAATATTTTAAGCCCTTGCGAGTCGTGGCCATAGTGAGGGGCTGGGCCAAGGGATGGAAAAGAAGCTGCATTCCCACTGTCATCGAGGCGATGACACCGATCCGCGGGCTAATCAGCCAGGAAGCCAGCAACAGGCCGAGGCTGGTAGCGGGCAGCAAGCTACGGCGCAGATTATCGAGGATCTTCCATCGGTTGAGTAAGGAAAGCGGGTTGATGCCGCGATCGCCTGCACCATCGACGACGCGGGGGAAAATCCAGGCCGCGATCTGCCAGTCGCCACGAATCCAGCGATGGGCGCGTTTGCTGTAACTTTGATAGCCCTGCGGAAACTCGTCAAAAAGTTCAATGTCGCTGGCTAGTCCCACCCGGATATGGGCCCCTTCGATCAGGTCATGGCTGAGAATTCGTTCTTCTGGAAAGTGTCCGGACAGGATACGACTGAAGGCACGGACATCGTAGATTCCCTTGCCATGGTAGGAGCCTTCACCGCTTAAATCCTGATAGACATCGGACACAGCCTGCGAATAGGGGTCGATACCGATCGCATCGGCAAAGAGCCGACTGAAGATCGATGAGCTGGTGCTCGCCAGGGTCGGACTTACCCGCGGCTGAATCAGGGTGTAACCGGCAGTGATACGACCTGCCGCGTCAAAGCGGGGCTGATTGAGGGGGTGCGCCAGGGTTTCGACCATGCGCCGGGCCGTGGCATGCGGCAGTTGGGTGTCGCTGTCCAGGGTGATGATGAAGCGGACGTCTACGAGCTGATCCGGATCGCCCACCTCCACCAGGCTGGGTGCGTTTTCTGGCCGGGTACCGTCGATCAAACGGTTGAGTTCTTCCAGTTTGCCCCGCTTACGTTCCCAACCGATGAAATGTTGTTCGGATTTGCTCCAGGTACGCTGGCGATGAAACAGAAAAAAACGCTCATTGCCATGACGTGCATTGAGATCTTCTATGCATTCGCGAGCAATTTTGAGCAAAGCGCTGTCTTCTGCGCAGGTCATTGTGATCGAGTCGGTGAAATCGGAGAAGAGTCCAAATACCAGATTGGCTTCTTTGTTAGCCAGATACCGGATCTCCAATTTCTCGGCCTCGTCTCGAATTGCCTCCTCATTGACCAGCATCATCGGTACAACGACCAGGGTTCGAAAGGCATCGGGAATGCCGCTCGCCTCGAAATCCATCTTAGCCAGGGGCCGAGTCGGTAGTAGGCGTGTGATCAGGTAATGGACCACCTCAATCGCCAGTTGGCTGACCGGAATCAGCAGGAGCGAGCACAGCCCAAGACATTGACCCAACGATAACGGAACACGGGACAGGATGATAAATAACCCTAGCAACACCGCGGTAACGCCGCCGATGGCGAGGAGGTAGATGCCAGTGTGGTGGTGAGATATCCACTGCAGGAAGCGATACGAAATGATTTCGCGGCAGGAGAGTAGCCGGGTCAGCGCTGCTCTTCCTTCCCCGACCAGCCAGGTCCCGACATAATGCTGCTGTTCATCGTTTATTGATGCCGCTCCAGCCTCTGTTGCCAGCCCGATGACCCGTTCTGCGATCTGCACTTCGGTCTGTTTTGCAGCATGGGCTATATCTTCGATTGCACGTCGGCAACGATCACGAGTCGCAAAATCCATGTGCGGGTAAATCCCGGAGGGATCGAGGCGTAGCAATTGCTCAACCCGGCTCATTTGCTCGAAAATCTCGCGCCAGTCCAGAAGGCCAAGCTGGCGCAGACTGGTGAAGGCGTTGCCGCAGGATAACTGCTCCCTGGTCTGCCGGTTTTGTTCCTGCAGGTTGAGGTCATACATGGGGGTTTTGAGCATACGCTCCAACCAGCTTTGAACCGGTGAGAGGACGGCGACCTCGTCGTAGAGCAAGCCGACCAGTTGCACCCCGAAATAAGCGCTGGGATCAGGTTCCGCTTGGGCCAGTTCCGCCAGGATGGCAAAGAGTTGATTGGCATTGCGGCGATTGGCGGAGATCAGTCGGTTGGCCCAGAAATCGGCCAACTGCCGTTCGCGCAGGTCTGCCAGGGCTGTGACTGCCATGCTCTGGATGCTTTCGATCAAGGCAATGCGCATCATCTGGGGCAGAGCCCAGAGTTCACCGCTGCTTAAGGTGCGAACCGATTGATAGGTCTCGATAAATGCCTGGATATTCTCCCGGTCCAGACGCATCTCCGTATGAGCGACCAAATCCTTGGCCAGGCCATAGATACAGGGCAATCCATGGTAGGGGTCATTGGAAAGTACGGGCAGCTTCAGGTAAAAATTCCGCGGCAGGTTGAGCAGGACATCGCGGGCATTGCCTTCCAGGATATACTCGTTATCGAGGATCCAGTCGGCCGCTGCTGTAGTTTTTTGCTCCAAATTGCTGGCTGCAGTGAGATCTTCGCATACCCGACGAATCCATTTCCGGGATTGTTTGAGACGATCAAGCAGGATTGTGTTGCGATGCGGGGTGAGCTCTACTCGCTGTTCGCCGGCGTGACGCTGGGCATGTTCAAGAATTTCTGCAGGGGAGAGCTTGACCGTAGACACCCGCTCTTTCACACGTCGTTCCAGCTTGGGATGCAGGACGAACAAGGCTGGCGGTGTATCACCCATTGCACGGAGCATGGTCACCGGACGCTGTAACGACTCGACCGGTGCCCGGAGAATAAGGACCGACTCCCCAGGCAGGAGCCAGCGGGCATGGTCACGGATTTGTCTTGACGCGGTCCCCTGTCGGAAGCGTCCGAACAAGAACAAAGTCGCCATTATGCCGAGAACAGCACCGGCGGCAATTAATCCCATGGAGGCGGAGTTGTTCCAAAGAGGCAACACATTCAGCTTGGCTATGGTAAATGCCGCGATTGCTGCGATCCCTCCACCCAGGAAGGTCGCCAAGGTGATCTTCAAAGGAAGGCGCAGAGCTAAGGGGTTAACGATATGAACTGATCCAGCGGTATCTTTATGCACCAGGATAGTGCGTCTAAAACTGAGCTGGTTGAGACGCAGAAGCGCGTTTCGAGCTTGATCTTGTTGTGCGAAATATCCAATGAGGATGCCG
>CAITZN010000670.1 GCA_903896915.1 uncultured bacterium | reverse complement strand
TTGGAAAAGTAGTTTGTGTTTGAGACATTTATGCACTCCCCCTTATTAAAAGTTTTGTTTGACTGCTTGCAGCATAGTACTTCGTACCCCTAAATTAATTCACCTCCTCCCGTTTCTGTTCAATATTGTTGATTTTGTCTGTGTGTTAATGGTCTTTCCTCAATGTAGCGGTGACTATAAATGAGAAGGAAAATAGTGTCAATGAACAAAATTGAGGTTTTTATAGCGTTTCTTGCCATTTATCCTCGTATTTTCTGCTTCCAGAAGCGAAAAATGATTCGCCATTCAGTCTGGACGGCTCGCAGAACCATGCACTCCCACTGAACCTCTTTCAATATCCTACAGCGTGTGGCAACAGAGTCTTCTTGATATAAAAAATTGTATTCTGGCTCAGGACAGGGTCGGTAAGGGGGTGCTACTGGCATGAGAAGAACTCTCGTTGTCATTTCAGTCAGGCCGCCCCGCAGGTTTTCTGGAAGAGTCAGGGGTGATTTCTGCGGCGATAAAGTCAACTTGAAGATGGAAATATGCCGTGAAAAACAAGGTTAATTATGCAAGATCCATCCCATAGACGTTTAAAAGTCAGATCTCTGGCTTTTGCCTTCATCGATGGTCGTGAACGGCTTGACTTTGCTTGCGTTGTAGCGAACACTCAACTATCATACACACCAAGTTGCACCTTTATTAATAGGCTCTTATCAATGGAGTTACGTATGGCCGACAGTCTCTATATCGCCAACCTTGAAAAGGAAAGCGGCAAACTGGTCGTTACCCTCGGTGTCATGGAATTACTGTCCCGACGGATCGACCGTATCGGTTTTTTTCGGCCGATCATTCCCGGCAATGGAACTCATGATAACGATATCGACCTGATCAAACAACGTTACAATATCGGCCTGTCCTTTGATGAGATGGCGGGCATTAGCCACGATGAGGCACGCACTCTGATCGCAGGTGGCGAGGAGCAGCGCCTGTTTCGTGAAATCGTTCAAAAATACAGCGAAGTCAGGAAGAAATGTGATTTTCTCCTTTGCGAAGGTCCGACCATCGTCAATATGTCCGAGGCCTTTGACTACGATATCAGTATCCGCATTGCCCGCGAATTGGGAACGCCGACCCTGCACGTCGCCAATGGACGGAATCGTACCTCTCTTGAAATACTGGAAAACATCCGGGTTGCCGAAAAACTCTACGAACAGTACCAGTGTCCGTTGCTGGCCATCTTTATCAACCGGATCGATCCGGCCTTGTTGGTGACCGCCGCAGCCGAAATCCGCCGTGCCCATCAGGGGAAAAGCTATCGCCTCGATTTCCTGCCGGAGATGGAAGGGTTCAGCATGCCGACCATGGAAGAAATTATTGTTGCCCTTGGCGCCCGCCATTTCAGCGGTCCGCGGACAGGCCTGCAGCGTGATGTCCATGCCATCAAGGTGGCGGCGATGAGCTCCAGCAACTACATCGATTTTCTCGAACAAGACGATCTGGTCGTCACCCCTGGCGACCGTCCTGATATTATTTTTGCCACCCTGGGAGCAATAGTCTCGCGTAATTATCCGTCACCGGTCGGCATGTTGCTCACCGGTGGCCTGGAGCCGAGTCCCTCCATGGTCCGGATGTTGGATGGCATCGATGACCTAGCCTTGCCGATTTACATTGTTCCCGGTGATACCTACCGGGAAGCCATGCGTGCCGGTGAGGTCAAGGGCATCTTGCTGCCGCATAACGAACAAAAAATTGCCCGGGCGTTGGGTGTTTTTGAGAGTCATATCGATAGCAACGGGCTGGAGCAGCAGGTCATTCAGACCGTTTCCACCACTATGTCGCCGTTGATGTTTGAGTATTCGCTGTTCCAGCGGGCCCGGTCCGATCGCAAGCACATCGTCCTTCCCGAAGGCAGTGATGACCGGATTTTGCTGGCGGCGGAGATTCTCCGTGCTCGGGAAGTGGTCGATTTGACCCTGCTCGGCGAGGAACGAAGCATTCGCAACCGGGCGGCGGCCTTGGGCTTGAAACTGCAGGATGTGGCCATTGTCGATCCGAAGAGCTCGAATCTTCGCGACGAGTTTATCGAAACTCTCTTTCAGATGCGCCGGCATAAAGGGATGACCAGGGATCGCGCCCGTGATACCATCAGCGATGTCGGATATTTCGGGACCATGATGGTCCACAAGGACCTGGCGGACGGCATGGTCTCAGGTGCTGCCCACACGACCCAGCATACCATTCTTCCCGCTTTTCAGCTGATCCGTACCCGTCCCGATGTCCTGGTGGTTTCCAGTGTTTTTTTTATGTGCCTGGAGACCAGGGTCTTGGTCTATGGAGACTGCGCTGTCAATCCCAATCCGAACAGCGAGGAACTCGCCGAAATAGCCATCCGCTCTGCGGAAACCGCTGCCATGTTCCATATCGAACCGATTGTGGCCATGCTTTCCTATTCCAGTGGTTCATCCGGGGAGGGCGAGGATGTCGAACGAGTCCGTCAGGCAGTGCGCATTGCTCATAACCGCTGGCCGGAATTGAAAATAGACGGTCCAATTCAGTATGATGCTGCCATCGATGTAACCGTCGGTAGCCAGAAAATGCCGGAGAGTGAGGTGGCGGGCCGGGCCAGTGTCTTTATTTTTCCGGACCTCAACACCGGCAACAATACCTATAAAGCGGTGCAGCGCAGTTCAGGGGCAGTGGCCATCGGCCCCATCCTGCAGGGGCTCAATAAACCGGTTAACGATCTCAGTCGGGGTTGTCTGGTGCCGGATATTGTCAATACCGTGGCCATCACTGCCATCCAGGCCCAGCAGGTTGTGCCGTCTCGGCAACAAACTAAGGTGGTGGGAGAGCTGATCACCTGAGGCCGTGGGTCTGTAGTCTTGATTCCTGCGAGCCCTGTACCACGATGTGAGAACAACCTGTCAAAGTTTTGGGTTGATTTTAGAGTTTTGGCCTGGCCGCGCAGGTCGGTGACAGGTGCAACGAGTGGGAATTTTCCCCATTTATTCATGATAAGGAGACGTGAACAATGACAGAAGAAAACAACGACATGGAAGAATTACTCGTGGAAATCGACAAGGTGCTGGAGGCGGCCGAGCAGAATGACCTGGATACTATTTTTGACCACCGTGCCGCTCTTTTCTCGATGTATGCCCAGGCCATGGTGGAGTTTCATTTTGAGGAGAGTCAGCTCGATTGGCTCAATGAAATTCTTGGTGCGGTAGAAACTGACGATATAGCCGCCTGCCGACGTTTGTTTGAGAAGGAGACCGATACGGATGTGCTCTTTCTCGCCACCCAGTTTGCGGCTGTCATGGCCGGTTTCTATCATCACGATGAATGTTTGACTGTGCTCCAGGCTATCGGGTTGCAGGCCTTGCTCAGAGGGATGCAGGAAACGGGAACGGAAGAATAACAGTTTGCAGGAAGCTGTTTGCTGTGATGATCACTTTGTGGCGGATTTTTTCATGACCTGCGACTCGTGAGTGAGATCGGGTCTGGAGATGACGTTTTACGAAGATTGGTTTAACAGCAACCTGAAAGCACCTTCCGTCCGAGCAGCCGGTTCACCAGGGGGGCGAGCAGGGCCGCAGCACAACCCACCCCGGGCGAGACGGTGATGGCCTGTACCGGACAATTGCGGGCGCAGGCCCCGCACTCCATGCACAGATCGTAGTCCTTTACCTCCAACCCTTCAGCCGAGAGCGCAAAAATGCGGTGCGGGCAGACCTCGGCACACAGGCCGCAGGCGACGCAGCGTTGTAAGTCAACCTGCAGGGTCGCTGTCCCTTCAATATATCGATATCCGTGCATGCTCTCTCCGTATCAGAAAAAGGGACTGCCCACCCAAAGAACGATGGTCAGGCAGGTGGCGGCGATCTGCACCGGGATACCGCGCCGCATTTCGTATTCAACACCGCTTGGCGAGGTGAAGGGGGTTGATCCGGTAAAGTTCATGGCCAGGTAGGAGCTGAGTGTTATCATCCATAGGAACAGGGCTAGCTGTTCCGGCAGGCTGTACCTGGCGGCTGGCAGTAGCCAGGAGATGACGGCGGCTGCCAGTCCGGCCAGTACGCCTTTGATCCAAAATTGCCGGCAGGGCAGCCAGGGCAGCAGCAGGGGCGTGAGCACCGCGCCCCCGAAGATGCCGAGCAGTGTGGCCGTCAGCAGGGTCAGGCCACGATGCAGGGCCGCATTCAGCGAAAACAGGGAGGGCCCTATGCCGGAGAGCACAAACATCAGCGCGAGAGTTATCAGTAAGGGCTTGGCCAGCAGAAACAGTTCGACCGGGATCAGCACTGCCCGTTCCGGCAAGGTAAAGGTGACTTCGCGCATGGTTTCATTGCATTGATTTCCCTGCTGGAGATAGGTGGGGATATCAGCGGCCCGGATGGGACCGAAGAAGACCTGGAAACCGCATCCCCGTTTGACGTCCTGAGCCGTTACTCCGGTGGCTGCGAGCTGTGGCAACACCAGTTCCCGGTGACTGACCACGAGAGCCAGCCGAGAATGCTCGACACTCCGGATTACCTCTTCGGTGGAAAGGGTACCCTTGCCGGCTGCACACCAGACATTGATCCCCCTGGTGTCGAGCACCAGGAGCCAGGCATCTACACCGCATAATTGCAGGCGTAGGGCATCAAAGGAGAGCTTATAGTTGGCGGTGACCAAGACGGGCGATTCTGAACCCGGGGTGCCCACCGCATAGATGCCGGGGGCGACCTTGTACTTGCGGCGGATGATCCCGATCCGGGCTCCGACCGTCCCGCAGAAATCGCGGAAGCTGGCGGCCGTGGCCACCTGCGGCACCGGACCGATCGGTGTTTCGATGAATCCCCGGACATAGGGACAGATCGTGTAGCCTGCGCGCTCATTGACCCCGGACCGGGGTTCCGGTTTTGGGCCTCAGCAGGGGGCGTCTGAGGGTTTCGCGGCAAACGTGGGGATGGCAGGTGCCCCTTGCAGTGGTTGTAACAGGCAGGGATCGTTTGGTTTCATGCAAATGTCTCGTAGGGGTTGCTGCTGCCCAGAGCAACTTTAAGGACAAGGCAGCGAAAGAATAAGCTAACGATAATGCAGGACCAGGGTTCCGGCGAGTTTTTTTTGCCGGTTTTGAGGATAAGGGAAGCTCGACAAAAGGATGCGAGCACTCTATTTTAAAGACACGATCAATGTTTTTTTAACACCCCTTTTTTAACCCGATAGCACAGGCATCGACGAGCGGGCAATCATGACCATCGCCGCCACCCTCCACGCCAACGGTCAGCTTTCGCAACGGGCCGCAACCGCTCACCGGCTGCTCAGCCGTTGCATCCTCTGCCCACGGCGCTGCCGGGTCAACCGCCTGGCTGGAGAGACCGGTTTTTGTGCAACCGGAGCTCAGGCCAGGATTGCCAGCTACGGCCCTCATTTCGGGGAAGAACGGCCCCTAGTCGGAACCAATGGCTCGGGTACTATCTTTTTGGCCGGCTGTAACCTGCGCTGCTGTTTCTGTCAGAATTATGAGATCAGCCAAGGCGAGGAACCGGGCCAGGAGGTCGATGCCCGCGATTTTGCCGCCATTATGCTCGAACTGCAGGCCATGGGCTGCCACAATATCAATCTGGTCACCCCCAGCCATGTGGTGCCCCAGATTCTGGCTGCCCTGGTTGTAGCGCTTGCGGGCGGGCTCCATATCCCGCTGATCTTCAACTGCAGCGGCTATGAAAGCAGCGCTGCCCTGGCTCTGCTCGATGGGGTTATCGATATCTATATGCCGGATTTCAAATTCTGGCGGCCGGAGACTGCGGCCCGGTATGCCCAGGCCCCTGACTATCCGGAGCGGGCTCGCGAGGCGTTGGTGATCATGCACCGTCAGGTGGGCGAACTGATGGTGGGGTCCGATGGTTGCGCCTGTTCGGGGCTTCTGGTCCGGCACCTGCTGATGCCGGGGATGATCGGGGAAACCGAAGCAATCCTCCGCTTCATTGCTACCCATCTGTCTGCTGCCACCTACGTCAACATCATGGCCCAGTACCATCCCTGCGGCAGGGCGTCTCAATTTGAGGAGCTGCGTCGCTCCATTACCGGCGGGGAATATCGTCAGGCTCTGGAGATGGCCCGCTCCCTCGGCCTCTCGCGCATCGACTACCCTGATCTCAAGAGGCTGCTCAAACGGTTGGGTCTTTAAAGAATCCTCATTCTCTTGTGACATCGGCGAGGTATTGACCCTCGCATGACCGCTCGCAGTCCTATTTGGTTGGACTGCTCTCTTTGATAATCTCCGGCTTCATGTCCTTTATTGCCTCGGAACGCTCATGGAGCAAGCCCAGCGGTGGGTCGGCTTTGGGATATTTTTTGTAATAGACATGCAAAGCCTCTTCGAGCTTGTTGGCGGCTTCGAGTTTTTTGCCCTCGCGTACCAGGAGTTTGGCTTGCAAGCGCAAGCCTCCGATGTTTTCCGGTTCGCGGGCAAGGATTTGGTCCACAAGAGCGCCCGCATTTTTGGTGTCGCCCCGAAAGAGCGAGAATGCCGCTATTTCCAATTGCTTGGCAGAGGCAGTGGTTTGAGGCAGCGGCGCGGGTTCTTTTTCTATCTTCAGGTGAAAACGGTCGCTGACGATATACCCCGGGAGTCCCTCGAGTGTATTGGATCGAAACGATACGGTCAGGGTATAGGCTCCCGCCGGCAGGGTCTGGGTTTCGGTCGGCTCCAGCCACCATTCAGCGGTTGCCGTATCATCAACCCCAAGGGTAACGCTTCCCTCCGATTGCTGCACCGGATGCAAAGGCCAGGCAACGTGCTCACCGTATGTGTTTGTCACATCGACCACCAGCGCATCTCGCCACGAGCCCTCTTTTGCTTTCAAGGTGATCGGTTCAGCTGCAGGCAGGGTATCCTGGGCATCAGGGAGAATGGCTTTTCGCCAGAGATGGGCGCTGATGATGAGCGGCCATGAGGTGTAGAGCTGTGCGCCAGTTTCGGCAGAGGTGGAAATCACCAGCTGTCCCGGCGCCTCCGCCGGCTTGATATCTTTCGCTTCAAGTTCGATCTGCTTTGTTTCAGG
>CAITZN010000669.1 GCA_903896915.1 uncultured bacterium | reverse complement strand
GTGGGGATGTGAGGATTGATATTGAAAAATTGAAAGAAAGTCGGCAGTCTACAGTTGGTAGTCAGCAGCGGAAAACCATTAGCCAGTAGCCAGAAACCAGAAGCCAAAAAACAAAAAACAAACCAACAACATGCAAACACTGGAAGAGAGTTTTAAAGAATTTGAAGAGAAAAACCGTCAGGCGGAGTTGGGCGGAGGTGTCGATAAAATCGAAAAACAGCATAAAGCAGGAAGGAATACCGCCCGGGAGAGGATCAACATGTTGCTTGATCCGAGTTCTTTCGTGGAGATGGATAAAATGGTGACCCACCGTTGCACCGATTTTGGAATGGAGAAGAATAAGGTCCTAGGTGATGGAATGGTGACCGGCTATGGCAAAATCGATGGTCGGTTGGTATTTGTCTTTGCCCAGGATTTCACAGTCTTCGGAGGAACGATGAGCCGTGCCAATGCAGATAAAGTGATCAAGGTGATGGATACCGCCATGAAGGTAGGTGCACCTGTAATTGGCCTCAACGATTCAGGCGGTGCACGTATCCAGGAAGGTGTTGAGAGCCTCGCTGGTTATGCCGATATCTTTTACCGCAATGTAATGTCTTCCGGGGTCATCCCCCAGATTTCTGCCATTCTTGGACCTTGCGCTGGCGGCGCCGTCTATTCACCCGCCATGACCGACTTTATTTTCATGGTAAAAAACACCAGTTATATGTTTGTTACCGGTCCGGAGGTGATCAAGACCGTAACCCATGAAGAGGTGACCATGGACGAACTGGGTGGTGCAATGACCCATAACGCAAAGAGTGGGGTAGCCCATTTCGCAGCAGAAAATGACGAACAGGTATTGATGATGGTTCGGGAACTCATGAGCTTCCTCCCTTCAAACAACATGGAAGATCCTCCTGCGCAGCCATGTACTGACGACATCATGCGTGAAGATGAAAAGCTTCAGACGGTGGTTCCTGCCGATCCCAACAAGCCATACGACATGAAGGATATCATCAATACCATTGTCGACAATCATAACTTTTTTGAGGTTGCCCCTCACTATGCAGGGAACATCCTGACCGGATTTGCCAGATTGGGTGGAAAACCGGTCGGCATCGTGGCCAACCAACCAGCCTACCTTGCCGGAGTTCTTGATATCAATTCATCGGTCAAAGCAGCCCGTTTTGTCCGTTTTTGCGATTGTTTTAACATTCCGCTTATTACTTTGGTGGATGTTCCGGGATTCTTACCAGGTACCAATCAGGAGTACGGCGGCATCATCAAACACGGGGCAAAGCTGCTCTATGCCTTTGCAGAAGCAACTGTTCCAAAAATCACCCTGATCACTCGAAAAGCATACGGTGGCGCTTATGATGTAATGGCCAGTAAACATATCGGTGCAGATGTCAATTATGTTTATCCTACAGGTGAAATCGCTGTGATGGGACCAGAAGGTGCCGTGAATATCATTCACAAGGGGAAACTCGATGGTGATGAAAGGATAGCAGCCGTTGATGACTATCGGAAGACCTTTGCCAGTCCTTACAAAGCAGCCGAACTTGGTTATGTTGATGAGATCATCTACCCAAAACAGACCCGG
>CAITZN010000668.1 GCA_903896915.1 uncultured bacterium | reverse complement strand
CAAAGGATTTCCAGATAGCTGCATGGCTTGCGGAGGCGCTTGCCATGGAAGAAGGTTTTGAAGGTGTTGATACCGGATTTCGGGTGTTGTTATCGTTGTTGTCGAACTTCTGGGATTCAGCGTACCCGCTTGTGGAAGATGACGATTATGATTACCGGATAGCGCCATTTGAGTTTATGAACGATAAACTCACTGCTGCAATTTGTACTATTCCATTGACAGATCCTGGTGTTAGCGATGGATTTTCTTTCTTAAAGTATAAAGAGTCCCGCGAAGTCGGCTATGAGGCTGATGCCCGTGGTGACCAACGTAAAACGATGATTGCCGGAGGGAAACTGGCTGCGGAGGAGTTTGACTCGGCGGTATCAAAATCTTCTGCATCTTTTTATAAATCACTTGCAGAGTCCCTTGCTGCCTGCGTTTCCGCGTTTGGCGAGATGGATGTTCTTATTGATGGCACATTTGGAAACCAGGCTCCCAGAGTGGGGGAGATTGGTAAAGTCCTTGACGAGTGCAACCGGATAGTTGTCAAAATCTGCAAGGAGCAAAAAGGTCTGCTCACGGCTTCTGAATCTGAGGTTGCGACAGCCAAAAATTCAACTGATGGAGATCAGACGGAGACGGGTGCTGAGGAGCACATGGGACGGGACTCCCCGGCGCAGGCGACGCTTTCTTTTCCGTTTGCAGGTGGCAACGAAGAGTCGCAGGAAGATGCGCTTTGGCTTGAGTCACTCAAAATGATGCAGAAGGGGGCGCTCAAGGAGGCGCTTAATATGTTGTTGGGTATGGCTGGTTGTCAACAGTCCGAGCGTGGACGAAGCCGCTATCGTTTTCTTGTTGCAAAGCTTTGTCTCAAGGCCGGAAGGCCGGAACTAGCTAAGCCGATAGTCGAGCAACTCTATGGAATGATTACGGAGTATCACCTCGAAGATTGGGAATCGCCTGTATGGATTGCCGATGTCATGGAATCACTATACCAATGCCTGATCAGCGCTGAATTTGCCAACGAAGATCCGGCGAGGGCGAAGGATTTGTTCCGGAAAATATGCACTAAGGACGTTACCAAAGCACTAGCGGCAGCACGCTTGTGAAATAACAAATGAGAAAGAGGAGGTAGAGCATGGCAGGTAAACAGAGTCTTCAGCATAAGATTGACAGAGTCAGGGCACCACGGGTTCAAATTACGTATGATGTGGAGGTTGGTGGTGCTATTGAAAACAAGGAAATTCCGTTTGTTGTCGGTGTTCTGTCGGATCTTTCCGGAAAACCCGAAGAACCGCTCCCGAAACTGAAGGATCGGAAACTTGTGGAGATTGACCGTGACAATTTCGACAATGTTCTGGCTGGAATGAAACCGAGGCTGGCGTTCAAGGTTGACAACAAGATTACCAATGACGACACCAAGATGGCGGTTGAGCTGCGTTTTAAATCGATGGATGATTTTCATCCGGAGCAGGTTGTTCAACAGGTGGAACCACTAAAAAAACTGATGGATGCCAGGTTGAAGTTATCCGAGCTACTAAATAAGCTGGATGGCAATGACCGACTGGATGAACTGTTGCAACAAGTGATCAACGACAGCAATTCGCTTCAGAAGCTGGGCAAGCAGACCGGGGTTGTGCCAGGTGGCGACTCGGAAGACAACGCATAATATTTTGAAAGGAGGATTACATATATGGCGGAACAGGAAAAAGAGTTGCAAGTAGCGGAAACGGCTGAATTGGAAGAAACTTCCATTCTTGATCAGATAATTAATGAGGGTCGATTGGCTCGTGAAGAAAGTCAGAAGGGGTGGGCTCGTGACATTCTTGGTGAGTTTGCGAAACAGATCATGGAAGGTACCGTGACAATTTCCAAAGATACCGAGTTGATGATCAACGCCAGGATTGCTCAGATCGACAGGATACTCTCTTCTCAGCTCAACGAAATTATGCATCACCAAGAGTTT
>CAITZN010000667.1 GCA_903896915.1 uncultured bacterium | reverse complement strand
TTGAAAAGCAGCAGTTGGAAGTCCTCTACGACTATAACCGTTTGGGTGGAGAACATTGCCGGGTGATGGTTCGTACCTTTATATCCCGAATCGAACCGGTGGTGCCGACCATCACAGGTGTTTTTCCGGCTGCCAACTGGCATGAACGGGAGACCTTTGATTTCTACGGTGTCCATTTTCAAGGTCATCCCAACCTTATCCGGATTCTGTTGCCGGAAGATGCCGATTTTCATCCACTTTTAAAGGACTTTATGCCATGACCGTTCCCATTTCTCTGCGGCATGATGAAACCTTTGTCCTAAATCTGGGGCCGCAGCATCCTGCAACCCATGGGGTTTTGCGGGTTATCCTTACCCTGGATGGCGAGTATGTGGTCAAAGCGGAACCTGTGTTGGGCTACGTCCATCGCATGCATGAAAAACTGGCCGAAGGAGGTACCTTTGCCCAGTTCATGCCTAATACCGCTCGTATGGATTATCTCCATGCCTTGGCCTTCAATCACGGCTGGGCCCTGGTTGTCGAAAAGGCTGCTGGCATAGAGGTGCCCGAACGGGCCGAATATATCCGGGTTATCACGGTCGAGCTCAACCGGATTGCCAGCCATTTGCTCTGGTGGGCCGCCTTTCTTCTCGATCTCGGCGGGTTTACACCCCTACTGTATGCTTTTGACGACCGTGAAAAAATTATCGATCTGCTCGAACGGGTTACTGGCTCGCGCCTGACCTACTGCTACATGCGTTTCGGCGGGGTCTATAACGATATCGACGACGAATTCATCGCCGGCACCCGCGACTTCATCAAACGTCTTCGTAGCCGTATGCCCAGGTTTTATCACGACCTAGTTACCCACAATATTATTCTCATCAAGCGGATCAAGGATATCGGCATCATTACCCCTGAGCAGTGCCGCCGCTACGGAGCTACTGGCCCGGTGGCCCGGGGATCCGGGATCAGTTATGATATCCGAAAGAACGAACCCTATTCCGTGTACCCGGAATTTGACTTCGATATCCCGGTTTTTGACGAATGCGACTCCATGGCCCGATATATGGTCCGCATGCATGAAATGGAACAATCGTTGCGCATCATCGAACAGGCTCTGGACAAGTTGCCCGATGGCCCAGTCATGGGTAAGGCTCCGAAGGTTCTCAAGCCCGAGGCTGGTTATTACTATTCCGCGGTGGAAACAGCGCGTGGCTCTCTGGGGCACCGTCTGGTATGCGATGGCGGCAAAAATCCTTATAAAGTGAAGCTGCGCTCGCCGACTTTTTCCAATTTGAGCCTGTACGGCGAGGTGGCTGAGGGTATGATGTTGGCGGATGCCCTTGCCTTTATGGGCAGTCTGGATTTGGTTATCCCCGAGATTGACCGTTAATCGGGGGAGGTGAACGGTATGGATACGAGTATTTGGCGAGCCCTTTTCTACCTGGTGGGCATCATGGCTTTTGCCGGTCTGAATGCCGCTTATCTGGGTTGGTGCGAACGTAAGGGCGCCGCCCGGATTCAACGGCGAATCGGCCCTTGCGAGGCTGGTTGGGCAGGTTTGGCTCAGCCCCTTGCCGACGGACTCAAGCTGCTGAGCAAGCAGTTGCTGGTCCCTCAAGGTGTGGATGGCATCATTTTCAGGGTGGCGCCTGTTCTGGCAATGATTCCGGCCATCACCTCCATGGTGGTTATCCCCTTTTCTGGGAATATCGAAGCCAGAGCCATGGAGCTCTCAGTCCTGCTCCTCTTCGCCCTGGCATCGCTTGGCATGATCGCTATACTGCTGGGCGGCTGGGCCTCGGGCAATAAGTATGCGATAATCTCCTCCGCCCGCGCCGTCTCTCAGAATTTGGCTTACGAAATTCCGATGCTGGTGACAGTGATCACCATTGTTATGATCTCGGGTTCGATGAACTTGCGAGAGATTGCCCTTGATCAGATGGGTGGCTTCTGGCACTGGAATATCTTCCGGCTGGAAAATGGCCATTTTCTCACCATGTGGATCTCGTTCATCATCTTTTTTATCTGCTCAGTGGCCGAAACCAACCGGGCTCCTTTTGACATGGCTGAGGCTGAGAGCGAACTGGTGGCCGGTTTCATGACTGAGTACGGCTCCATGGGCTTTGGCCTATTCATGATGGGCGAGTACCTCAATATTGTGGTTGGTGCCTGTCTGACCACCACCCTGTTTCTTGGTGGCTGGGACTGCCCCTTCGGCAAAACTCCGGGCGTGTGGTGGTTCCTCGTAAAGATTTATATCCTCATTTTTACCTTCATCTGGATTCGCTGGACCTACCCTCGCACCCAGATCTATCGGCTTCTGAATCTGAGTTGGAAAATACTGATTCCCTTTTCGTTGGCCAACCTGCTGATTACCGCAGCCTTGATCAAGGTGTTCTGATTATGAATGGCTATTGGAGTGATATCTTTACCGGCAGTAAAAGTCTGGTTACCGGTCTGCTGATCACTGCCCGGGAATTTTTTAAGCCGGTGGTGACCGAACAGTATCCATATGAAGTGCCCACTATGACTCCATTGTTCCGGGGGCACATTGAGCTCATCGGCAATGAGGAGACCGGTCAGCCCAACTGTGTGGTTTGTGGGCTATGCCAGCGGGCCTGTCCCTCAATCTGTATCAGCTTAGAAGGCAAGAAGGCAGAAGGAGAAGGGGCGAAAGGCAAGGTCTTGACCAGCTACGTCCTCGATTTCACCAAGTGCAGCCTCTGTGGTTCCTGTGTGGAAAGTTGCAACTTCAACGCCCTGCGTTTTTCCAAGGAATACAATCTGGCCAGTTTCGACAAGAACGACTTCATCATGGACCTGCTGAAACGGGTGGAGGATCAGAACAGATGCAAGCACTAGTCTGCCAGTCGGCTGCCGCCCCGGCGCTCTTTTCTGCGGAAGGCATGGTCGGTGTCATTTTTTTGCTGACCGTAGTTCTGGTGTTCACGGGTGCTTTGATTGCCGTCAACGCTCAACGGCTGGTCCGTGCGGTCGCCGGGCTGGCTGTCTGTTTTACCGGTTTGGCCGGCGTTTATTATTTTCTGCTCAGCCCGTTTCTTGCCATGATGCAACTGCTGATCTATGTCGGTGCGGTTTCTATCTTGATAGCTTTCGGCATCATGATGGCTACTCCGGAAGAGAAAAGAGTGACGGGGATGAAAAGCCGGTCTCTGCTTGCGGGGCCGCTGGCCTTCAGCACCGGAGCCCTGATGTTTGCAGCCTTGACGGTTCTGGGGCTGAAAACTGAGTGGCAGGTTTTCCCTCGTCAGGGAACCGGTGACATCAAGGCGGTTGGCATGGCGCTGTTGACTACCCATTCCATGGTGTTCGAACTCATCTCCATAGTCCTGTTAATGGCCATCATTGGTGCCCTGGTCCTTGCCCAAAGGGGGAGAAACTAACCGATGCAACTGCTCAATCTGTATAACTGCCTGTCGACCTATCTGGTTATTGGCGCCTTGCTTTTTTCTTTCGGCGTCTACGGTATGCTCGCCCGCCGTACCGTGATAGGTATGCTGATTTCCTCGGAATTCATTCTCGCTGCTGCCTCTACCAAGTTCATGGCTTTCAACCGCTTCCTCGCCCCAGATCCTGCGGTAGGTCAGATTTTTACTCTGTTTATCATGGCCATTGCCGCTGCTGAGGCTGCCATCGCTATCAGCATAATGATTGCCGTCTACCGAAATTTCAAGACCATCGATACCGATGAGCTCGTTGATTTACAGGGGTAACCAGAGAAAATGACCATGGAAGCCGCTGCCGCCACTGTACATATCGTCGAGAATTCCAATCTGCTGCTGGCGGTGATTATCCCGCTTTTTGGCAGTTTGGTGGTCATGACCCTGAAGAATCATCCAAATCTGCGGGAGATGGTTTCCTCGAGCGCCTCGATTTTGCTCTTTTGCCTGGTTCTCTCTTTTATCCCCGCTCTTAAAGCTGGTGAAACGCTGGTTTACCCGATTTTCAAGTTGTTGCCCGGCCTCTCCATCACCTTGCGGGCAGACGGTTTTTCGATGATATTTGCCATGGTTGCCTCCTCACTGTGGATGATCGCCGTCTTTTATTCCATGGGCTACATGCGTGCCCATGACGAGCCCTGCCAGACCCGGTTCAACGCCTGTTTTGCCTTAGCTATTTTCGGGGCGATCGGGGTGGCTCTTTCTGATAATTTCCTGACCCTCTACCTTTTTTACGAGATCGTTTCGGTCTGCACCTATCCCTTAGTTGCCCATCATCAGGACGAGGAATCGTACGAAGGTGCTCGTAAATACATTATTTATCTGACAACAACCGCCAAATTTTTTCTGCTTCCGGCACTCATCCTCATCTATGTCCTGGTCGGCAATCTCGATTTCCCGCACAATATTAACACCGGCATGATCCCTGCTACCGCCGCTCCCGGCTGGATGGTGACTATGCTTTACATCTTCTGTATTCTCGGTTTTGCCAAAAACGGGGTCATGCCTTTCCATCATTGGCTCCCTGGGGCCATGGTGGCTCCTACCCCGGTTTCCGCCCTGCTGCATGCGGTAGCGGTGGTCAAGGTTGGGGTGTTCTGCACCACCCGTACCATGCTCTATGTCTTTGGCGTTGAGACCATGGACCGGCTGAATCTGGGCATTCCCACCGCCTATTTTGTCGGCTTTACCATCCTCGTCGCCTCAATGATCGCTCTGTCCAAGGATAACCTTAAAGCCCGGTTGGCCTATTCCACGGTCAGTCAATTGTCCTACATTATCCTTGGCGTGGCCCTGTTGACGCCCCACGCCATTGAGGGCGGCCTGATTCACATCGTTAACCACGCCTTTGCCAAAATCACTCTGTTCTTCTGTGCAGGTGCCATCTACATTGCCGCGCATAAGAAATACATCTCGGAAATGGGCGGACTTGGGCGGACCATGCCCTTCACCTTCGGGGCCTTTGCCGTGGCCTCGTTGTCGATGATCGGCGCTCCACCCGTAGCTGGTTTCGTTTCTAAGTGGTACCTGCTGGTCGGCTCGATGGAGGCTCATCAGATGGGGATTCTCTTGATCCTTATTGCCTCGACTGTTCTCAACGTCGCTTATTTTGCCCCGGTGACATACAAGGCCTTTTTCGGCAAGCGGCCGGAAGGGGAGGTCGAGACCGGTATCAAGGAGGCACCGCTCAGCATGCTGATTCCTTTGCTGATGGCGGTCACCGTTTCCGTAATCATCGGTATTTACCCCAACTTCATGATGCAATTTGTCCGGATGGTGACAGGATGACGAATCTCATTGCCTCTCTCCAGGCGCACCTGAAGACTGTGGTGGTGGTCTGCTTTGTTCTGCTTGGCCTTATTGCCGGCTCGAGCCTGCTGGTTGACACCCACCATGCCCATACCTGGGTAGAGCAGAATCTACCCTTCTTCTGGTCTTTTTTTGGCTTTTGCGCCGCCGCCGTGATCATTGGCGTGGCCCGTTGGTTGGGGCGTTCCGGTATCCAGGCGTCGATTGATTTTTACGATGACCCCAACTCTACACCCTGCGAGGAGGAATAATGGCCTCCAGTTTTATTCATCCATCTCTGCTGCTCATTGTAGGAGCACTGCTGTTGCCTTTCATTCAGGGCCCCTTGCGCAAACCGTACCTCTTCTTTGTTCCTGTGTTGGCCTTGGGTGCGGTGGTGTTGAACACCTCGCTAGCCGGGAATTTTGCCATTGTATCTTTTCTTGATTGGCAGTTGGTGTTCGGTCGGGTCGATAAACTATCCACGGTCTTTGCTCTGATCATGGCCCTGATGACGGTGATCGGCACTTTGTACGGACTCCATGTCGATCGCGCCGGGGAGCACATGGCGGCCTGGTTGTATGCGGCCGGTTCACTCGGGACTATTTATAGTGGCGATTATATCAGCCTGTTTTTTTTCTGGGAGATGATGGCCTTTGCCTCGGTCTTTCTCATCTGGTTCCGGCGCGGGAAACAGTCCTTGCGAGTCGGATACCGATATCTCCTCATCCATACTATCGGCGGTATTATCCTCCTGGCTGGTATCCTGCTGCGTTATCAGGCAGTGGGCAATATTACCTTTGATCTGATGGATGTCGCTCATCCTGAATTATACACCTGGCTGATTATGATCGGTTTCGGTCTTAATGCCGCCATGGTGCCGCTGCATTCCTGGCTTCCTGACGCGTATTCCGAGGCCTCCTTCAACGGCGCGGTATTCATGTGCGCCTTGACCACCAAGACAGCGGTTTACGTCCTGGCCCGGTCCTGCGCCGGTATGGACATCCTGGTCGTGCTCGGGGTGATCATGGCTCTGTATGGCGTTATCTATGCGGTCATGGAAAACGATATCCGTAAACTCCTGGCCTGGTCCATTGTCTCCCAGGTCGGGTATATGGTTGCCGGTATCGGCATCGGTACGGATCTAGCCATCAACGGTGCGGTTGCCCATGCCGTTGTCCATATCCTGTATAAAAGTCTTCTGTTCATGGGGACCGGTTCGGTGCTCTACATGACCGGGAAAACAAAATTCACCGAACTTGGTGGGCTCTACAGCAAAATGCCCGCAACTTTTATCTTTACCATCATCGGCTGCCTGTCAATCTCTGCAGCACCTTGTTTCGCAGCTTATGTCAGTAAGTCGATGATTATCACCGCCGGATTCGAGAGCCATCTTAATTGGGCCTCATGGTTGCTGATGTTCGGGGCGACTGGCACCTTCATGTATAACGGGTTGAAACTGCCCTATTTCCTCTTCTTCGGAACAAACAACTGCAACGAGGAAACGTGGCAGAAAGCGGGCGACCCCACTTGGAACATGATGATTGCCATGACCCTTGGGGCAACGCTCTGTGTCTTGGTAGGCATGGCTCCCGGTTTTCTCTACGCTATGTTACCGCATGCCATGGCATATACTCCCTTTACTGCCTACCATCTTGTTGAAACCTTGCAATTGCTCGGCTTTGCCGCGCTTGCCTTTTTTCTGCTCAAAAAATATGTGGAACCGGTCGACCGTATCTGCCTTGATATCGATTGGCTGTATCGTAAGGCTGGTCAAGGGTTCCTCTGGCTGGTTAAGGGACCTCTGCAATGGTGCGATGCTGCCTGGGGCGAAGCCTACCGGGTGGTCGGACTCTCTTCCCTGATGACGGTGAGCCGTTTCTGGAGCTGGTTTGATTGGCATGCTATTGACGGCGTTGTAGACGGCATAGCCCGATCTGTTCGTGCTTTAGGGGGTAAGGTCCGTGTGTTACAAAGTGGTCAGATCCAGTTGACCCTGTATTACGCGTTTTCTCTTGCTGCGATTCTGCTCGTCACCTTCATCTTTTTTCGGCTGCTCTAAGGGGAAAATAGAGAATGGATCTGTTACTTATCAAAGAGGGGTTTCCCCTCCTCACTTTTCTGATCTTTTTGCCCTTGGCCGGGGCGGTAGTGCTCCTATTCTATCACGGGGAAGCCTTTGCGCGTCTGTGGACCTTGATTGTGACCTCGTTGACCGCTGTCTTTTCACTTCTGTTGATCTCCGGATTTAATTCGGCCAGCTCGAAATATCAATTTGCTGAGGCCTACGACTGGATTCCCCGTTTCCATATCAACTATATCGTCGGTATTGACGGCATTTCGATTCTTCTGGTCCTCCTGACCACTTTTATTATGCCTTTTTGCGTCCTGGCTTCCTGGAAATACATTAAAACCCGGGTAGCACCTTTTATGTTCTGCCTGCTGATCATGGAAACTGCGATGATCGGCGTCTTCGTAGCCCTGGATTTCATCCTGTTCTACATTTTCTGGGAATTTATGCTCATTCCCATGTATCTGCTGATCGCAATCTGGGGCGGACCCCGCAAGGTCTACGCCTCAATCAAATTTTTCCTCTATACTTTGGCCGGTTCAGTGCTGCTGCTGGTGGCCATCATTGCCCTTTATCTCAAGACTGGGAGTTTCTTTATTCCGGAGATGATGTGGCAGGAGTATTCGCTAACGTTCCAGGTTCTGGTCTTTCTGGCTTTCTTTTTGGCCTTTGCCATCAAGGTGCCGATGTTTCCCTTTCATACCTGGTTGCCGGCTGCCCATGTCGAAGCGCCAACGGCCGGATCGGTAATCCTGGCTTCGGTACTCTTGAAGATGGGGACCTACGGCCTATTGCGCTTCTGTTTGCCGATTACTCCCGACGCCACCATGCTGTTGGCCACTCCTATTCTCTGGTTGTCGATTGCCGGGATTATCTACGGCGGCTTTACGGCGCTGGCGCAGCAGGACATGAAAAAACTGATCGCTTATTCCTCGGTAGGTCATATGGGCTTTGTCACCTTGGGAATTTTTGTTCTCAATAGCCGGGGCATTGAAGGCTCCATCCTGCAGATGATTAATCATGGTGTCACGACTGGCGCCCTGTTTCTCTGCGTGGGCATGATCTACGAACGCACCCATAGTCGTGAGTTAGCGGTTGCAGCTGGGGTTGGCAAATACATGCCCTGGTTTGTTTCCTTTTTGGCTGTTTTTGCCCTTTCTTCCTTTGCTTTTCCCGGAACTAACTCGTTTATCGGTGAGTTTCTGGTACTGGCCGGCACCTTTGAACATAATACGATACTGGCGCTTGCCGCCATCCCCGGTGCTGTCCTCGCAGCCGCTTATATGTTGCGGATGCTGCAAAAAATTGTTTGGGGGGGGATAGCCAATCCCGACCAATCCTATCTGGCAGATCTTGATGTCCGCGAGATTGTCATTCTTGCACCCTTCCTCTTTTTTGTATTCTGGATAGGACTGGCCCCGCAACCTTTTATCGATCTGATGCACACCTCGGTGAGCCATTTGCTTGATCAATTGAATTATTGGCAGCATCACCATCAGGTTGCGACCGTGCTCTGGCGCTAAACGAATGTTTATGAATCCCGCAAACCCCGCCAACATCCTGCCCGTATTTAAGTGCGGCCGGTGCTGAGGAAACTAGAAGAAAGGCGATAGATATGGTTATCCTTCCTGAACTGGTGCTGTTGACCGGAGCCCTTGCTTTTTTTGTAATTAGTCTGAGCAAGACGCCCGATCGAAATGTGGCCAAATTCACCGCACTGTTTTTTGGTTTTGCTACCTTTGCGGCAGCTTGTCTTTCCTTTCAATCGCAGGCGACCCTTTTTTATGGGGCCTACGCTGTGGATCAATATTCTCAGCTTTTTAAAGTGCTGATCGGTTTTTCAGTGGCGCTCCTTCTGGTCGCTGGGCAAAACCTTAAAGGTATTGATGACCATGTTCGCCCCGAATACTATATGTTTCTGTTGCTCAGTGTGCTGGGGTTGATGATGCTCGTGAGCTCGGTCGAATTGATCGCTATTTTTACCTCCTTGGAACTTTCTTCGTTTGCGCTTTATCTTTTGGTTCCCATGCGTGATGATCGCACCGGGATTAGAGTCCAGATGGAAGCCGGCATGAAATATATTCTGTTCGGCGTCATGGCCACTGGATTTATGTTGTACGGTATGAGTTATCTGTTCGGCCTTACCGGAACGACTTATCTGAAGGATATTATCGTGTTCCTGTCAAAGGGCAATCTGCAGCCGGCTGTGGTGGTTGCCGTGCTCATGACGCTGAGTGGTTTTTTCTATAAACTGGCTGTGTTCCCGATGCATTTTTGGGTACCGGATATTTACCAGGGTGCCTCGAACGAGACCACCGCTTTTATCGCTACCATCCCCAAATTTGGGGCTGTGGCGCTGTTGATCAGGTTTTTGACCGTGCCGACCGGTTATTCGCCGTTTCTGGTCGAGTTGTTGGCAGTGGTCGCCATCTGTTCCATGTTTTATGGCAATCTTTGCGCGCTGGTTCAGAAGGATATCAAACGGATGCTGGGTTTTTCCGGTATCGCCCATGCAGGTTTTGTCATTCTTGGTCTTATGACCATGAAAGGCGAGGGCTATGGCCTTGCCATCTATTACATCGCCGGCTATGTGCTGATGAATCTGGCCTGTTTCCTGGTGATCAGCAATGTCTCCCAGGAAGGAGAAAATTTGCGGATAGAGGACTTTAACGGCCTGTATCAGCGTCAACCGGTATTGGCATTCATTTTGGCAGTTGGCCTCTTTGCCCTGGCCGGCATTCCGCCTTTTGTTGGCTTTATGGCAAAATTTATGGTTCTGACCTCTGCCTTGCAGGCTGATCATCTCCTTTTGGTCTGTTTGGCAGCCATTAACACAGCCATCGCCATCTATTATTATCTCTCTGTGGTTAAGGCTGCTTACACCGCCGATCCCGCAGGGCATCCGACCGTGGTCGTGCACCCGACGATTCAAGTGACCGGGATCGCTTTGGTGATTGCTATTGTTCTGATGGGGGCCTTGCCTGCGAAATTCGTTGATTTTGCGGGAACAGTTGTGCAAGTGCTCCTATAACAGGACGCGTAAAACAAAAAAAGGGACGCTCTCGTGAGCGTCCCTTTTTTTATGCGCTGTAAGGCAAATATGTACTTAGACTAGATGCTCCAGGCCTGGCGCAGGAAACGAAGCGCAGAGTTTTTCAACAGCTGCGGATACCTCAGCCTGCAGTGCGGTATTACCGGGATCAGAGATTATGGCATTGATCCACTCGCCGGTTTGGACCATCTGCTCTTCTTGAAAGCCACGGGAAGTGACAGCTGCGGAGCCCAGCCGGATCCCGCTTGGATCAAAGGGCTTGCGGGTATCGTACGGGACTGCATTGTAATTGAGGACAATGCCAGCCGCATCCAGGGCCTTAGCCGCAATTTTGCCAGTCACGCCCTTGTTGGTGAGGTCGATCAGCATGAGATGATTGTCCGTGCCCCCGGTGACTAGATTGAACCCCTTGCTTACCAGGGTTGCCGCCAAAGCCTTAGCGTTTTTGACAATCTGAGCTGCATAGAGCTTGAACGCATCCGTCGAAGCTTCTTTCAGGGCCACAGCAATAGCTGCGGTGGTGTTATTGTGTGGTCCGCCTTGTAATCCTGGGAAGACAGCCTTGTCGATCGCTTGCGCATATTCTTGTTTGCACAGAATCATAGCGCCACGGGGACCACGCAGCGATTTGTGGGTGGTTGTGGTTATCACATCGGCATAGGGGACAGGGGAAGGATGGGCTCCGCCCGCTACGAGACCTGCGAAATGGGCCATGTCTACCATGAGCAGCGCTCCACAGGCATCTGCTATTTCTCGGAATCGAGCAAAATCGAGGATTCTTGGGTAGGCAGAGTGACCGGCAATAAGAATCTTGGGCCGGCATGCAAGCGCCTTGTTAAGGATAGTATCATAATTGAGTAATCCGGTTTCCTTGTCTAGAGAATAGGATTCCGCATTAAAATATTTGCCAGAGATAGACACCTTGGCCCCATGGGTCAGGTGGCCGCCGTGGGGCAGGGCCATGCCGAGGATAGTGTCGCCGGGGTTGATGAAGGCCAGGTACACGGCCAGGTTGGCCGGCGAACCCGAATAGGGTTGAACATTGACATGATCGGCACCGAAAAGATCCTTGGCTCGTTGAATGGCGACATTCTCGACCTGATCAATGAACTGCTGGCCCTCATAGTATCGTTTGCCGGGATATCCTTCAGAATATTTGTTGGTGAGAACCGAACCTGTTGCTTCCATAACCGCCCGTGAGACATAATTTTCAGAAGCGATTAGGCGAATTTTATTTTTCTGGCGATATTCTTCCTGTTTGATCAGGTCGAATATTTCCGTATCTTTCAGCTCTAATGTGGTCATATTTACTCCTTTTAGTGTCAGTGTCTTAGAATTACCGCCATGCGAGCTTTTACGCATGTTGACCGGACAAAATCATTTTTGTGCCGTGATATCTGTGATACGTATGTGTCCTGTG
>CAITZN010000666.1 GCA_903896915.1 uncultured bacterium | reverse complement strand
GCCGGCTATCGTGCCGATCCGACCACCGGTTCGGTGGCGGTGCCGATCTATCAGACCACCTCCTACCAGTTCGCCAGCACCGAGCACGCGGCCAATCTGTTCGCGCTGAAGGAGTTGGGCAATATCTACACCCGGATCATGAATCCGACCACCGATGTCCTGGAAAAGCGGGTGGCCGATCTTGAGGGCGGGATCGCTGGGCTGGCGGCCAGCAGTGGTCATGGCGCCCAGACGCTTGCCCTGCTCACCCTCTGCGAGGCTGGCGACCACATCGTAGCCAGCAGCCAGTTGTACGGCGGTACCTATAATCAATTACGCTATACCCTGCCGCGCTTGGGCATCACCACCAGCTTTGCCGACCCTAATGATCCGGACTCCTTCCTCCGGGCCATCCAGCCCAACACCAAGCTCATTTACGGGGAGACCCTGGGCAATCCCGGCCTGACGCTGTTTCCTTTTGCGGAGGTGGCCGCCATTGCCAAGGCACACCAGTTGCCCCTGGTGATTGATAACACCCTGGCCACGCCTTACCTGTGCCGACCGATCGAATGGGGGGCCAACATCGTCACTCACAGCACTACCAAATTTCTCAACGGCCACGGCACCTGCCTGGGCGGGCTGCTGGTGGATGCGGGCAATTTTGACTGGACCAGCGGCCGCTTCGCCAATTTTATGGAGCCGGACCCCTCGTATCACGGGCTGGTGTACAGCAGCCTCGGGCCGCCGGCCTTCATTCTCAAGGCGCGGGTTCAGGTGCTGCGCGATATCGGCGTATGTGCCTCACCTTTCAACAGCTGGCTGACCGTACAAGGGATCGAGACTCTCAGTCTGCGCATGGAGCGGCATGTGGCTAATGCGCTCAAGGTTGCGGAGTTTTTGCAGGAACAGGCCCAGGTGGCCTGGGTTGCCTATCCCGGACTGGCCAGCCATCCCAGCTTTCAGCGGGCGCAGCAGTACATGCCCAAAGGGGCCGGGGCCATTGTCGCCTTTGGCATCAAGGGCGGCCGGGAGGCGGGGCAGCGGTTCATCGACAGTCTGCGCCTGTTCAGCCATGTCGCCAATGTCGGCGATGCCAAGAGCCTGGCCATCCATCCGGCGAGTACCACCCACAGCCAGTTGAGCAGCGAGGAGATGCGCCAGTCCGGCGTCAGTGCGGATCTGGTTCGTTTGAGCGTGGGGCTCGAGGATATCGAGGATCTGTGTTGGGATCTGGAGCAGGCCCTTGCCGCTGGCCGTTGAGCCGGAAAGGGGGCGGGGTATAAGGGGATTTAGCGATACGGCTGGCGGGAAACTCCGCTGCTGCTGCCGTCGGTGCAGTCGGCTGCAACCGAGCAGCCATCCTTGCTGGCCTCAAGACCGGGAATAAGCGACTGGGTGGCAGATGCGGCCGCAGCCCGGGATTGCCCCGCAGCTTCAGCGAAACTGGCCTTGCCGAAGTAAGCCAGGAGAGCAGCTTCCCCCCGGCGGATGGTAATCCCCTCGGCGGTTCGAGTCATGAGTACAGGGATTTCGTCGATGCCCAGCGAGGCGAGCAGGGCCCTGTTTGTTGCCGGCGAGTAGGTGCTGGTGCGGCGGCTGCCGGGTAGTTCGAGGCTTGTGACCTGATCGATGGGGTTGAAATGGACGGTCGCCCAATTATTTTTTTGCAGGGAGGCAATCACTTTTTCGCAATGGGCGCAGGTGGAGGCGTAAAAGAGGAAGCTCTCCGCCCCTTTTGTTGATCCGGGCCGGCTGGCAAAGGTGCCGGCAGTGAAGGCCGATGCCCCCTTTTGGGATGGGCTGAGCTCGAGGCTGGCAAAGGCCAGCACCACGACCGCTAAGAGGAACAGCCCTGTCGTCGCCTGCTTGAAGCCGAGCAGGAGGTTGAGCAGAACAATACAGGCGAATATACCCAGACAGTAGGCGCAGAAGGCGTGCGCCACCATATATTGAAAACTGAGTAGGACTCCCTCGACCGCCAGGCCGGCAAAAAGGAGCGTCTTGATGAACTGCGGCACCTGGCGCAGTTCGTATCGCGATGATCGCAATCCCCAATACACCGTCTGAAAGAAGAAAAAACCCACCAGATTGAAAACCAGGGGCGAAACCCTGGTCAACTCCTCCACCACCTTGCAACCCTCGTTCAGGCAAAAAGGATTTCCCTGGTACAGTGTAAAACCTATCTGGGCTGTGATCAGCAGGCTGGCGAGGAGGGCGACGGACTGGCCCACCTGGAGACCTTTACTCTTTTTGTTCAGCATTTGTACCGGCGTTTAGGGGTTAAAGGGAAGGTGTTTAGGGGTTTAGACTGTAGGCTATTAGGGGAGAATGGTCGAAAAGAAGTATTTGCAGGGTGCACGTTTGCCTCAACCGATAAAACGGTGCATGGAATGCATCCTACCTCTGCAGGTATTTTTTCCTAACAGCCTACAGCCTAAACACCTACAGCCTATCTAGTTTCCTATAATGATCCATTCTCCGGTTTGTGTCAACAACCCCTCGCAGGAGCGGTGTTGTCAGGGGGCGTCGTGGTTGGTGCCGATGCCTGCTGGTACAGGGTTTGCGCCTGGTAGGAGCTGCGGACAAAGGGATCGGCCGCCACAGCCATGAATCCCAGGGCCAGGGCTTCGGTTGCCATCATCGCGAATTTTTCGGGTGGAACGTATCGTTGTATCGGCAGATGGGCCTTTGAGGGCTGCAGATACTGGCCGATGGTGAGGATGTCGCAG
>CAITZN010000665.1 GCA_903896915.1 uncultured bacterium | reverse complement strand
AGGTGCCCATCAGAACCTTCACTGAAAAAATGCTTAAAGGCGAAAATGTATCTGAAATACCCGGAATCGGTTACAGGAAAAATGGTACCATTACAGTCAATCCGAATACAGGCCTTGTCAACCCCAATGATTTCGGCTTCCGACCCGGCGGATATTCGCTCCTCCGCAACAGCACTCCACATGGTCCCACGGTACCGCACCCGCGCTTCACGACCAGGCTCCATGTCCTGATCAATTTTGATCCGGGTGCCGACAGATACGTTGCCTGTATCATCGCTTTGCGAAACCTCGCTTCGTCCCACAAAGATACGCATGGCCATTTTCCGAAGGGTGATGAGCGAGGTCAGCGATACGACCAGGAAGGCGCTCAGCTGGATGGAATACGCATCCGGAGCGATGGCAGCCGCGACTGCAGCTCCCCAACAACCCAGCCCGAAAAAAATGATCACAAAGCCGGGAACGGCAAGTTCGGCGAGCATGATGGCTATACCTGCTAAAAACCAGATCAGCCATGGGGAAAAAACAATGGCCATGCGTTGACTCCTTGTCGGATGAAAGCGTTACTGAATAGCCTCTTCAAAGCTCACCACATGGAGCCCGAGCTTCAAGTTCCGTTATCGGTAACAATGCGATTAGCGGGCGCCCATACCTGGATAATGAGGAGGAGGTGGTGGTGGCGGCTGAGCTGCCTTGTTACGCATAAACTCTGCAGCTTTGCCCTGCAGTTCGCGGAACTTGTCAGAAACTGACCCCAGGTGGGCCTCCCACTCAGGATTGGGCTGCTGATTTGCAGTGGCAGCTCGAAAGGTCAACAGTATAGATATCTGGAAAAGCGGCTTGAGAACCGACTGCTTCAGCCCATATGCAAGTACAAAAGCAAGTGCTAGCCAGAAAAATTTGAGCGTCTCATTGTGGGTCATCATGGCAAATGGGGCGCACGGTATCAGCAGCAGCAAAAAGATGAGAACGAAGCCCACAAAATTGAGCGCAGCGACGGCAGCAGCCGTCGTCAGAATCGGTTTCCAATTCTGGGCGTAGAGAATGACGCCGCGTTTTGCACTTTCCCATATATTTTCGTCCTTACGGGACAAGCTATAACTGAGGATTGTTTCATCAATGTAGGTAAGGGAAAAGTTGACGACCGAGTTAACGATTTTGACCAGGCCTTCCATGCCAGGGATGGGCAGGATATTCCCCGCAGCCTCTACCGCACCGTTGATAGTACGGAGTATTCCGTCCACCATCCGATCGACCACAAAAAGAAGGGAAACCTCTTTGAAGAGGTTGGTGACGATGGATTTTCCATATTGAAACTGATTGATATTTGGAGGGAGCGTTCCGGTATCGAGAATTTCAGTGATGACCGCGATATGCCCGGCTTTGACCAGGTACAGGACATACTGTTGCAGCAGACGCAACAAGCCCCACAAAATGGCCAGACCTATTAGGAAGACGATCATCCCGCCGCCACCAAAGATCTTGGCAATGAATGAGACGAGTGCCAGATAGATGGCCGTAGCCAGGCCGATGGCGCAGTAGATGCCTATTCGCAACAAGAGATAGGGCATGGTTTTGAACAGAATCCTGGACGCCTCGGCTAAATGAAATTGCATACGCACCTCCTTTGTACCCACTCCTGTAGAGTGGTTGTTTGCAAACGATAAAATCCTCGTAAAAGATATCTTTACACATGTTCGGTTACTATCAATTCAAGCATCCCTTAGGTCAGGGACACTAAGGGATGCTTTTACGTACGTCTATTCCCGTGAAGCCGACAATACATCCAGTGGCAATCAGCTTTATTGCTTTACCAGCTCAACGCGACGATTCTTGGCCCGGCCATCGTCACTATCGTTGGAAGCAACAGGTGCAAAGGGGCCAGCGCCAAATGAGCGCAGACGTGCCGCAGCAATGCCGTGTGTGCGAATGAGCGCCTGCAGAACCGACTCGGCACGTTCCTGCGAGAGCCGCAAGTTGTGGTCAAGGACACCGGTTGCGTCCGTGTGCCCAACAACGTAGAGTTTCAAGCCGGGATCTTTCTGGAGGAGTTTGGCAATTTCACTCACAGCCTGCGCCGACTCGGGTTTAATGTCCGCCTTGTTGGTGTCAAACAATATGCCGTAAATGGCGATATGGCCTGTGGATTTCAGATCATTCGAGATAGCCTCGGCATTGACGACAATATCCTGTTTCATGGCTTCTTTTTCGACAATCGTCAATCCATACTTGCCGGTAAATTCAGCCCAGATTTCAATCCAGTATTCCTTGCCATCTTTATCGAGCCGCAGTGTTTCTCTTGCCT
>CAITZN010000664.1 GCA_903896915.1 uncultured bacterium | reverse complement strand
TCAAGTTTGAGACGACAATCCGAATACCTCACCTGTCGCACGTGAGGACACATTGCGGTGATTGAAAGCAGAGACTACACCACTCTCGGGCCAGCGATGCCTACGTCGAAATAGAATACAGCACCAACGTTAAAAGCGGGGTGATACCCTTCTAGATCGAGGGCGGTGGCCGGTGGGGAATATTCGAGGGCAGAAAAAACCCTATTCGGAAAAGGAATCTCGAGCGCGGACCGGAGGGCGACCGGAGAACAAAAAAAAGGGTCTAGGAAAAACTCCTAAACCCTTGACTACTTGGTACGCCCGGAGGGATTCGAACCCCCGACCCTCGGATTCGAAGTCCGATGCTCTATCCAGCTGAGCTACAAGCGCAACGATGCATGTGTGGTTGGGAAAAGTTGCCCCTGGAGGGGCGATTCACGACGGTCGAATTAAATACTGAGGCCGTAAGAGTTGCCATCATACCCGGAAACAAGCAGTGGCGTCAACCCTGCCGCGCGCCAGCAGTCCTAAAAAATGTTTCAGCTCAGCAGGAGAGGCGGCTTTCCGGTTGTATTGCGTAGGGCAGCAAGCAACAGTTCCGGATCAATATGGACCGCCAACCGATGGACATTGGCTGCCAGCACCGGCACAGCCTTGGCCGCCATCTTGGCCGCGCCATCATCAAAGCCGTATTCCCGTTTAATGTAGAACCCTGCTGCCCGGATCAGGGCTTGGAGGAAGGTTTTTTCGTCTCCGAAAGCCTGCATCCAGGCCTGCTCCAGGATTTCATGCACTTCGAAAAATAATCCCAGATCCCAGAGAACAAATCCCTGCCAGACCACGTCGGCCGGTCCATCGGCAATTAAGGCCAGAAACCGGGCATAACAATCAAGCCGGTCATTAATGTAGTCCACATAGCAGGGCTCGGGATTGGTTGCGAGGTAGTGGTTCGCCACAGCTTGTGCTGCAGTCAGCTGATGCTGCGTGCGGCAGGTGAGCAACGATTCTGAAAGATCGTTGCGGATGTCCCGGCTTAAGCGGTCGCGGAACGGGTCGAAAACTTGATTAATCATTTGGCTTGCAAGGGTCCAATCAAGTAGTGTAGGGGCTGGAAAACGCCTCCCTGCCTGGCAGGGGAACAGGTTCCCTTTCAGATTATTTCCATGATAAAAATACTTACGGTGAAAAAATGAAACTGTACAGCTGTATTACCGGGCCGGACGATGAAATGTTCTGCAAACGTGTATCCGATAAACTCAACCGCGGCTGGCAGCTCCATGGCGGCCCTACCCTGACTCATGACGGTAAGACGGTTATTGCCGGACAGGCCCTGGTCAAGGACGTGGAAGGCGAGGTATTCTCCATGGAAACCAAAATCAGCGCGTATTAAGCGGAATATTCTGCCATGCGGCTGATTCACACCTCGGACTGGCATCTCGGTCACCGCTTCCACGGACGGAATCGGCATGAGGAGCAGGCCCTCTTTCTCGACTGGCTGGCCGAACTAATCGAGGAACAGGGCATTGACGTGCTGCTGGTAGCAGGCGACATCTTTGACACTACCACTCCGGGCAGTAGGGCGTTGACCCTCTACTACCGTTTTCTGCATCGCCTGGCAGGATCAGTCTGCCGCCATGTGGTGCTGATCGGCGGTAACCACGACTCCCCTGCCCTTCTGGAAGCGCCGCGTGAACTGCTGCGCCAACTCCAGATCCACGTGGTGGGCTCGGTTGGCGATACCCTGGAGAAGGAGATCCTGCTGTTGCGGGACCAGGATGAGCGGCCTGAATTGTTGATCGGGGCCGTTCCCTTCCTGCGGGATCGAGACATCCGCACTGCTGCTGCCGGGGAATCGCTGGAGGAAAAAGGGCTGGTGCTCCAACAAGGCATCAGGGAACATTATCAGCAGGTTTGTCTGGCAGCCGGCCGGATACGGGGGGACATCGATCCCACCCTGCCCCTCGTGGTTATGGGGCATCTGTTTGTGGCTGGTGGCAAGACGGTCGAGGGGGACGGCGTGCGCGAACTGTCTATCGGGGGGTTGGGGCGGATCGAAGGCACTGCTTTTCCGGAGAGCATCGATTATCTCGCCTTAGGCCATCTCCATCTCGACCAGCTGGTGGCTGGTTCCTTGACCCGGCGTTATTGCGGGGCACCGCTGCCCATGAGTTTCAACGAAGCTGATCAGCGCAAGCAGATCCTGGCCGTCCGCTCTCAGGGGCGGGCCATGGAGGTGGAGCCGATTCTCGTTCCCTCTTTTCAGCAACTGATTTCATTGCGTGGCGATTTACCGAGCCTGCTCGATGGGCTGGTGCAACTGAAGACTGCGGCCAGCAGTGCCTGGCTGGAACTGCACTACGAAGGCAAGGAGGTGATCCCCAACCTCAGGGAACAGCTTTTGGCAGCTGTTGAGGGGTCGGCGCTGGCCATCCTCCGCATCCGCAATAACCGGGTGTATGATTACGCCCTGCAGCAGGCCCAGGAAGCCGAATCTTTGGACGATCTCAGCGTTACCGAGGTCTTCGAGCGGTGCCTGGAAGCTGGGCAACTGGCAGAGGGGCAGCGGCAGTTGGTCCGTGGGGCCTTTGCGGAGATTACCGCAGCCCTTGCCCAGGCCGATCATGAAACCGACTGAAACCATATGAAGATTCTCGCGGTCCACCTCCGCAATCTCAATTCGCTGGCCGGCTCCTGGTCCATCGATTTCACCGTCCCGGAATACGCGGCTTCGGGCATCTTCGCTATCACCGGCCCGACCGGGGCGGGCAAATCCACCATCCTGGATGCCATCTGTCTGGCTCTGTTTGCACAGACCCCCCGGCTCGGCCATATCAGCAAATCGAGCAATGAAATCATGTCCCGCCGGGCGGGTGACTGTTTTGCCGAGGTGACCTTCGAGACGCAAGCTGGCCGGTACCGCTGCCACTGGGGGCAGCACCGGGCCCGACGCAGCGCAGATGGTGAGCTGCAACCGCCCCGCCACGAGATCGTGGATGCCGTCACCGGCAAGGTTCTGGAGACTAGGACCAAGGAGGTCAGCCGTCTGGTGGAGCAGGTCACCGGTATGGATTATGATCGGTTCACCCGTTCGATCCTCCTGGCCCAGGGCGGCTTTGCCGCTTTTCTCGAAGCTGATGCCGACCAGCGGGCTCCGATTCTCGAACAGATCACCGGCACTGGCATCTATTCGCAGATCTCGATAGCTGTGCATGAGCGCACCAGCGAAGAGCGCAGGAGAACTGCGAACCTCCAGGAGGCCATGGGCAATATCCTGCTGTTGGGCGAGGAAGAAGAAAAGTCGTTGGAGGCCGGGATCGGCGAGGGCATGGCGGCTGTTGTCCAAATGCAGCAACAGCTTGCCCTGCTGGGCGAGGCCCTGCACCGGATCAAGAAGATCGAGGTCCTAAAGGCACAACTTGGAGAAACCGATCAGCAGCTGCTTGATCTGGCCAGCCGTCGCGAAGAAAGCAGGGAAGATCTGCACACCTTTGATCGTGGCCAGCGCGCCCAGACCTTGTTTGGTACATACACCCGGCTCAAACAGGTCCAGGAGCGGATGGTGACCCTGCGTTCCAAGGGCGAAGAGCTTCATGCGGCCTGGGAACGACTGCAACAGGAACAATGGCGGATGAGCGAGGAGCATGTCCGGACCAGCCAACAGGTCCAGGAAAGTTTGGAGGTGCAAAGCCGGGAAACCGAAAAGATCAAAACGGTACGGGTGTTCGATCTCCACATTCATGAGAAGAAAAAGGCCATAGGGCAGCTCTGTGTTGCTCAGCAGCAAACGGAACAGGAACAGCAAAATCATCTTCGGTTGCGGGAGGAGCTGAACCGGCAGCAGTCTGCCGTTGCGGCACAGGCGGCGCAGCTCGATGTTTTTTTCCAGGAGCATGGGCGCGACAGCCTGCTGGTGGAGCATCTGGCCGGTTTTCGCCAGCAATTGCTCCAATTGGGGGCACGGGCTGGCAACTTGTTCCGATTGATGCGAACTCGAGAAGAAAACCGGGTGGCCCAAGTCGATGCGGCCCAGTACCACAGCCGTTTGCTCAAGACGGAACAGCAGGCAGAACAAGGATTGTCGGGGCTTCGCCAGCGCCAGCAACAACTGCAGGCCGAACGAGAAGAGCTGCTGGCCGGCAAAGATGTTGCCTCCTGGCGAGAAAAGGTTGAACAGGGTGAACAACGCCTCAGGCAACTGGAACAGGCCAACGAACTCCTGGGACGGCAGAAGATCCTGGAGGAGGAGATGGCCACCCTCGGTCGTTCGCTTCGAGAGGTGCAGACGCAGGAGCAGCAGCAATCAAGCGAGCTCCGCACCCAGGAGGAAAAGCGGGGCCTCCAGCAGCAACTGGTGGCCCAATGCGAGATAAATCATCAACTGGCCCTGCACATCCACAGTTATGAGGAGGAACGGAAGTTCCTGGTGGATGGAGATGCCTGTCCGTTATGCGGCGCCACCCATCACCCATGGGCCGATGAGCGACCAGTGCTTGAGGTTTCGGATTCGACGCTTTCCCAGGCTCGGGCGGAGCTGGAACGAGTGCAGGTGAACACGGCTCAGCTACGGGAAGCCTTGGTCAGCCTTGGCAAGGACAGGGAATACGCAGTGACCATGCTGGCCAAGGGGCAGCGGCAACGGCAGGAGTTAGAGGAACAGCTGGGACCTTTGCTGGCGCTGCTCGAGGGGGCAGCGGTTACGGATCGGACCACCGAGGTGGCCGCCCAGGTGCTGGAGCAGTGGCAGGAGCAGACCGAGGCTCTTCGGCTGCGTCTCAACACAATTGAGAGGCGGGAGGCTGCGTTGCACGCGGTGCACACTCAGCTGGAGCAGGCCACAACCCTCCACACCGATCTGTTCCGGCAGGTGCAGGCGGCCCAGCATGCCAGCGAGACTCTCGTCTCCGAGGGGCGTCGGTTGGAGGAGCAGGCCAGGGAGGAACAGGCCCAGATTGATCGTAGTGGCACCGAACTCCTGGCTCAGTTGCAGCCTTTGGGTATAAAGGCATGTCCTCCGGAGCAGGCCGAGAATCTGTTGATCCAGCTGGAAGCACGTCAGCAGGTCTGGAAAGAACAGCAGCAACGCCGGGAACAGTTGATCCGGGAACAGGCTCGTCTGCAAGCAGAACAGGACAAGATTGACCTGCTGCTGTCCGGCATTGCCAGGACCTTGTCTCAACAGAGAGCCGAGCGCGAGACCCTCGCTCGAGCAGAGGCCGGTTTACTGGCGGAGCGGTTTGAGCTCTATGGTGATCGCGATCCGAATCTGGAAGAACAAAAAGTGCAAACTCTGGTTCGGCAGGCTCAGGCGCAGGAGATGGTAAGCCGCACTCGTCTGGCTGAGATCGACAAGGAATTGCATGGAATGGGCGAGCAGATGCGGATCGGTTCGGAAGAGCTGGAGATGCTGCTGCCGCAGAGCCGTGAGCTGGAGGTTGAGTTGCTCGGCAAACTGCAGATGGTCGGGTTTGTTGATCTGCCCGATTATTGCGGCGCGCTGCTGGAACCGGAGGTCTTGGTGGCACTGGGGCATCGCAAAGAGGCGCTGGAAAAGGAACTGGCTGTACTTGCCGCCCGTAAGGCTGAACAGACCCTGGCCCTGGAGCGTGAAGAGGAACTGCATCGCGGGCAGAAGGGCCAGGTCGAGTTGCTGGAAGAGGAGGCGACGTACAACCTGCAACTTGCAACCGTGCAGCAGCGGATCGGCGCGGATCGGGAGCGGTTGGGCGCTAACAGTCTCCGTAAACAACAGTCTGAGGAACAGCGGCAGGCTGTGGCGGCCCAGAAAAAGGAGCAGGAACGCTGGGATCTGCTCCACCAGCTGATCGGCTCGGCGGACGGCAAGAAATTCCGGGTCTTTGCCCAGGGTTTGACCTTTGATGTGATGATCAGCCACGCTAACCGGCAGCTGCGGAAGATGAACGATCGCTATATCCTCCTGCGCGACCCAAAGGAACCTCTGGCCCTGCAGGTGATCGACAATTATCAGGCAGGCGAAATCCGGTCGACCCGCAACCTGTCCGGCGGCGAGAGTTTTCTGGTCAGCCTCGCTCTCTCGCTTGGGCTGTCCGCTATGGCCAGCCACAATGTCCGGGTGGATTCCCTGTTTCTCGACGAGGGATTCGGTACTCTGGATGAAGAGGCCCTGGAGACGGCTTTGCAGACCCTGGCAGAGCTGCAGCATGACGGCAAGCTGATCGGGATCATCTCCCATGTGCCGCTCTTGAAGGAGCGTATCGATGTCCGCATCCAGGTCGTACCAGGGACTGATGGCTGCAGCCGTCTGGTCGGGCCGGGCTGCCGGAAATCCTCCTGAAAACCGAGCGGGCGGCCCACGTCACCGTCAGCTCTCTCTCTTCCAGGGTATTTGCGAGTGAGGCGGATAGCGGTTTGTTTTTGTTTGCGAATCAGCGGAACAGCGGGAAGGAAGCTGTGGACAACCGTGCAGGTTTCAGGTGAGGACGACCAGCAGCCAGATGACAGCGGCGTTAATAAGCGACATGGATACTGCTGAGGAGCCCAGATCTTTTGCCAACCCGGAAAGCTCGTGCCGTTCGAGGCCGATACGATTAACCACCACCTCGACCGCCGTATTGAGCAGTTCGACTATCAGCACTACAAGAAGGCTGCCGATCAGGAGGGCACGCTCCACGCCGGTATTGCCGAGCCAGCAGGCCAAGGGGACCAGCACCACGCAAAGAAGCAGTTCCTGGCGAAAGGCCTCTTCGTTTTTCCATGCTGCTGCAAATCCGGCAGAGGAGCATGTTATAGCCCGCTTCAATCTCGCCAGTCCGGTTCCGTTCACTTTTTGCTCTGCGGTCATAGCTGTTGCACTATCTCCTGTTGAACCAAATCAAAGCTGCGCATGGGTACGCGATACCTCAAAGCACAGCTGATACAATCGAACTGAATAAAATACACTATTTTTTTCTGCTTTTCCATGGACTTTTCCGTAGCCGCATATCCCGCCACTCGGTCTTTTCCCTATCCGTTGCAAACGGAAAATGAATTGCCGCATTCGTCACCTTGTGGTATCTCTTGAATACCTTAATACAACCTCAGGGATAGGATTATGAATCGAGAAATATTTGCTAACCTACGGGCACGATTAAAGAAAACGCAGAAGGCTCTCGCCGAGCTCCTCGGGATTTCCTTAAAAGCCGTGCAAAGTTATGAACAAGGATGGCGGGCAATTCCTATTCACATCGAACGGCAGCTTTATTTTTTGATCGTCAACCAGAGGGGTGATGGCCAGGCAAACCGCAAAGATTGCTGGGTTGTCAAAAAATGTTCGCATAAGAAAGAATGTCCGGCCTGGGAGTTTCAGGCAGGACATCTGTGCTGGTTTCTCAGCAGCACCCGCTGCGAATGTACGGCGGATAAGAACTGGAAGGAAAAAATGACTGTTTGTCGGGATTGCTCTGTCCTGACCTCCTTGCTGTGATTGTGGGCCGCTTCCTTTTTTCAGCTGCAACCGATTGAAGGCCAGCTGTCCATGTCCCTGATAAAAGTCGGCATAGCCATGAGCGGCGGGGTGGACTCCACCGTTGCCGCGTCCTTGTTGCAGGAGCAGGGCTATCAGGTCCACGGTTTCTTCATGATGTTGCCCCTTGCCCACCTCGATACGCAGTTGCAGCGGGTGCAAGAGGTTGCCGATACCTTAGCGGTTCCCCTCACCTGTGTCGATGTACGCCATCAATTTTCCGATCAGGTTATCCGTTATTTCACTGATGGCTACCGTGCTGGTCAGACC
>CAITZN010000663.1 GCA_903896915.1 uncultured bacterium | reverse complement strand
TCAGACAGGTGACAATATGCTTTTTGCTGTAGATGTTGGAAATTCCCATACCGTGAGCGGTATCTTTGATAATGGCCAACTGGTGGGCCACTGGCGTCTCCAATCCCGGAGAGACCGCACCGCCGATGAACTGGCGATCCGTTACCACGGTCTGTTTAATATGGCCGGTATCGATCCGACCAAGATCACCGGTTTCATTGTCGCCTCAGTGGTGCCGACCCTGGAAACCAGCTGGCTGCATTTTGCCCGCAGCTATCTGACCAAAGTCAAACATCCGCCGCTTGCGGTCAACCACAATCTGCACTTCGGGATGAAAATCGCCACCGAGAACCCGGCAGAGGTCGGCGCCGACCGGATCGTTAATGCCGTTGCAGCTTGGGATCGTTTTAAGGAGCCCTTGATCGTCATCGATTTCGGCACGGCCATCACCTTTGACTGCGTTAATGGAGAACCGGCCTACGTCGGTGGTACCATTCATCCGGGTATAGGTATCTCACTTGATGCCCTGGCCACCCGCACCGCAAAACTGCCGCGGCTCGATATCGACGTCACTCCGGATCATCCTATCGGCACCACCACGGTCAAGGCCATTCATTCCGGCATGCTCTATGGTTTCGGTGGCTTAGTTGACCGGATGGTGCAGGTGCTGAGCAAACAATTGACCCCGGACCAGGAACGGGCCAAAACCATCGCTACCGGCGGCATGGCGACGCTGATTAAGCCCTACAGCCAAACCATCGACGAGATAGATGAGGAATTGACCCTCACCGGCTTGCAGCTTATCTATCGCATGAACAGCGAAGATCATGAGTGATCGGCCGATTCTGCCTCCTCGTCTGAAGCGAGGCGATACCATCGGCCTCCTCTGTCCGGCCGGTCCGGTCCGAGAAATGCAGCATTTGCAGGTAGGCATCCGGTTGATTACGGATATGGGATTTAAGGTTAAAGTCCGAGGCCCTGTCGAACCGCGGGACGGGTATCTTGTTGACACTGATGCCCAGCGGGCGGACAACCTGCACGCTCTCTGGAGTGACGAGGAAGTCAAGGCAGTGCTGGCGATTCGGGGCGGATTCGGTTGCCTGCGTCTCATCGACCGCCTGGATATGGATCTGTTCCGGCGGCATCCCAAATTCCTGGTCGGCTTCAGCGATGTCACCGTGTTACTTAACGGTCTGCTGCACCACGCAGGGCTTGTTTCGCTGCACGGGCCGGTGGCGACTTCGCTAGCTAGGAGCGACGAGCAAAGTGTGGTCTCACTTTTTGCTCAACTGACCGGTGATTATTCCGATCCGCTCAAGCCCAAAGGGTTGGAAATTCTCCGCAGTAGCGGTACCGGCAGAGGTCGGTTGATCGGCGGTAATCTGACCTCACTGGTGCATTTGCTCGGTACCTCCTGGGACAGCAACTGGGATGATTGCATTCTTCTGCTCGAAGACACCAACGAGCCTCTATACCGGCTGGACCGGATGCTGACCCAGCTGGCTCTTGCCGGACGACTGGAGCGGTTGGCCGGGTTGCTGCTCGGCACTTTTGATACGGGCACCGAAGATCGGCAGGCTACTCTTCGTCTTCAGGAAGCAGTCTGGGTTCGGGTCATGGAGCTGGTCGGGCCGGAGTATCCGGTTTGGGCCGCTTTTCCGGTAGGGCATCAGGAGGAAAACCAGGCATTGCCCATCGGCATGGAGGCGGTCATGGAGTCCGGCACGGGTACACTCAGGCTGTTGCCCCAGTCCGTTGACGCCGTCTGAGGCAAGGGGCGATAGAGTATGCTGAAACGGTATTTTTTGACGTTTTCCTGGTTACTCCTGTTGCTGATCGTCTATTCGGTCAGTCTGTTGCCGCTGCTGGCGGTCAAGGGACAACTGGATCCGCCGACCTGCATCATGGCTTTTTGCATCTGGCTGGCGCTGGCAACGCTGTCGTTCCTCCCCGTTTTGGGGATGCTTATCAAAAGGGTTTGGTTCTTTCGCGGTACTGGTGAGTCGGTGCCTTTGGCACAGTTGCAGGAGCATCTGTTGGCCATTAATGCAATGCCTGGCCCTGTGCAGGTGATCGAGAAGAGAAAGAAGCTGATCTTAAGTTGGCGATATCAGGAGATGCAGTGGTGTGAGCTGTTCAGCAGTCTTGGAATCAACAGACTCTATGAACTGCATTGCCGGTTTGATCCCTCTACCCGAACGGTGCTGCTGGCGGATCGGATGCGTGCCGCTGATTTTCTGATCTGCCCTGAGCGGGTCAAAATCGGCTCTCTCCGTATCCCCCTGCCTTTCCTCAGAGTGCGACCGGGACGGCTCGGCACAATTGAGCGATATAAGACGACCGCACCGCACGAATACCATTTTCACCCCCGCGAGATCAAGTCGCCCGTCATGGCAACGATCCTGGACAGCGGCTGGAATGTCAGGTTTAGCTTGTTTTGAAGGGGTAGGGGGGCACTGCTCTGATGCAAAAAATCAGCGTTCTTTTTCTCTGCACCGGCAATTCCTGCCGCAGCCAGATGGCCGAGGGTTGGGCCAGATATTTAAAAGGTGAGGTGGTCGAGGCGTATTCCGCCGGAATCGAGAAACACGGTCTTAATCCCTACGCCGTGCAGGTGATGGCCGAGGTCGGGGTGGATATTTCCGGGCAGCAATCCGCTTTGATTGAGGAACTGCCGGTACAGACCTTCGACTATGTGGTTACCCTCTGCGGGCATGCGCATGAAACCTGCCCATTTTTCCCAGGGAAATCGATTCACCATGGCTTTGCCGACCCACCGCACCTTGCAGCCCAGGCGAAAACCGAGGCGGAACGGCTTGACATCTACCGCCTGGTGCGGGATCAGATCAGGGCCTACATCGAGACACTGCCCGCTGCATTAGCGTAGGATTAAACCCCCCTGGTTTGATCCGGCCACAGCAGGGTGTGAAGCTGCAGCTGCAGGCGGACCTTGAGCCGGTGATCGAGCAGGAGACGGGCCAGGTCTTGCGGGGTGAGCAGCGGCCGGACCGGTGAGAACAGAACCGTCACCCACTGGTCAAGCTGTTCTCGGGTAACCATATCCCGTGCCCAATGGAAGTCGGCGACCGAACTGAGGACGAACTTGATCTCATCGGCGCATTGTTTCTGGCTTCGTTTCCTGAGAAGATCGATATTCTCTGGCAGGTTGCGGCCCGCCATGCCCGAATCCGGACATTTGATGTCCATGATGATGCTGACCGCATCCGGCACGTTGGCAAGCGGCAGGCTGCCGTTGGTCTCCAGCAACACCCGGCGGTCATCCTCGATCAAGGCCTGCATCAGCGGATAGACCCCCGCCTGATGCAGTGGTTCGCCGCCGGTGATTTCAATCAGGATGCCGGGATATTGCCGCACCCAGGCGAGGACATCGGCCGTGGTCATGGCAACGGCTGGTTCCTCCCAGGCATAACGGGCGTCACAGTAGGTGCAGCGCAAATTGCATCCCGCCAGCCGGATAAACAGGCAGGGCATTCCGGCCCAAGTCGATTCGCCCTGGATGGAATAAAACAGCTCCGAGATCTGGAGCGGTTCAGTCACCGTAATAGACCACGCCGGTAGAATCGGTCTCCCGCACCTCGACGCTGTAGAGGTAGTACCGTTCCGTTTGCAGCGCCTCCTTCAGGGCATGAAAGAGAAACATCGAGATATGCTCGGACGATGGGTTGATGTCCCGGAAGGCCGGGAGCTCGTTGAGATCGTGATGATCGAGTTGATCGACCACGTTGTTGACGGTCTGTTTGAGCTGCTTGAAATCGATGCCCATGCCGAGCGGGTCGAGTTTGTCGGCCCTGACCGTCACTTTGACCTTCCAGTTATGACCATGCGGATTCTCGCAATTTCCTGGATAGGCGCGGAGGTGGTGGCCGCCGGAAAAATGGGTTTTGATAAAAATGTCCATCAATTGCTTCCTGTGGGTTGAGGAAATATTGCCTTGTAAGAGCTGAGGCGGGCCGGCGAAAAGCGGCTTGCGCATCTTTAGGGTAAGATGGTAAACATATTAAATGAATTGTCCAGAAGTTCGTTGCAAGCCTGTGATTGTAGCAGGAAAGTCCTCGTATTGCCAGTCCATCGGCGTTTTGAGCCCATCTTCTTCTCCCATGGCGGACACCTCTTGCCCGAAAGCCAACAACCACTCCCTTTCCTGACCGATGACACGCTGTTTCAGGGTGGTCTGATCTGTCGGCAAAGCCGCGATGGCTACCGATTTTCGGTTGATGCGGTGCTTGCCGCCCATTTCTCAGAGCCCAAACCTGGACAGCAGTTGCTGGATCTGGGTTGCGGCTGTGGCGTTATTGGTCTCATCATGGCCTACCGATTTCCCGAAATTGCCGTCTGCAGCCTGGAACTGCAGGAGCATCTGGCTGCCCTGGCGCAGGAGAACGGCGACCGCAACGGCTTTGCTGATCGTTTCCATGTCATCCGGGGTGATGTTTGCGCGATCGGGTCGCTACTGTCCCCGGAGTCCTTTGACATCGTGGTCTGTAACCCGCCCTACCGGAAAAAAGACAGTGGCCGAATCAATCAGGACGATCAAGCCGCCTGCGCTCGGCACGAGTTGACTGCCTCAGTGGAGGATTTTGTCAGCGCCTCTGCCCACTGTGTCAAAAATAGAGGCAAGGTGGTGTTCATCTATCCGGCGGTGCGCTGCAACACCTTGCTGAACGCTCTGCAGTTGCACCGGCTGACGCCCAAACGGCTCCAGCCGATCTATTCGTATCCGGGTACTGAGAGTGCCCGTCTGATCCTGGTCGAGGCTGTGAAAAATGGCGGCGAGCAGTGCAATATTCTGGCTCCATTTTATATCTATGAGCACAAAAATGGGGACTATACCCCGGCAATGCTCGCCCTTTACAGGTAAAAATATGCTGGCTAAGGTGATAAGCTGCTCGGTTACCGGGGTCGATGGCCTCCTTATTCAGGTCGAGGTCGACCTGGCCCAGGGATTACCCTCTTTTTCCACGGTGGGATTGGCGGAGGGGGCGGTACGGGAATCCAAGGACCGGGTGCGGGCAGCCATCAAAAACTCAGGCTACGATTTCCCACCGCGCCGGATAACCGTAAATTTGGCGCCCGCATCAGTGAAAAAAGAAGGCACCGGATACGACCTGCCCATCGCTTTAGGGATTTTATCAGCCACCGGCATCCTTAAAAGTACTTTGCTCGAAGAGACCGCCATTACCGGTGAACTCTCGCTCGATGGATCGGTCCGACCCGTGCCTGGGGTGCTGCCTATGGCCCTGGCCGCCCGGCAGGAGGGCATTCGCCGCTTCCTCGTCCCTGCCGCCAATGCTGCCGAAGCCGCCATCGTCCAGGGTATTGAGATCTACGGCATCGAACGTCTCGATCAGGCCGTGGAATTTTTAGCCGGGGTGACGACGCTTGAGCCAGTGTCCATCGATCCCGCTGACCTCTTTGCAAGGTCTCACGATCAGTATTCGGTTGATTTTGCCGATGTTAAAGGGCAGGGCTATGCCAAAAGGGCCATGGAGATTGCCGCCAGCGGCGGGCATAATGTGTTGCTCTGCGGTGTACCCGGAACCGGCAAGACCATGATGGCCAGGCGACTACCGACGATCATGCCCGATTTGACCCTGGATGAAGCCATCGAAACTACCAAGATTTTTTCCACCGCCGGTCTTCTGCCTCAGGCGACGCCGCTCTTGGTAACTCGGCCCTTTCGCTCGCCCCATCACACGGTTTCCGATGCCGGGCTTATCGGCGGTGGCCAGATTCCGCGTCCAGGCGAGGTGTCGCTGGCCCATAACGGTGTTCTCTTTCTTGACGAGCTGCCAGAGTTCAAGAAACATGTGCTTGAAGTGCTGCGCCAGCCCCTTGAGGACGGAACGGTGACCATAGCCAGAGCGGCCACCAGTCTCAAGTTTCCGGCGCGATTTATGCTGGTTGGCGCGATGAATCCTTG
>CAITZN010000662.1 GCA_903896915.1 uncultured bacterium | reverse complement strand
TCGCCTTGACGGCCTTGGCATCCGCCTCGTCAACCCCTTCATCGTTGATCAGCCTCACCGCGTCACTTATTAACGCATCTGCTTCACCGAGATCGCCTTCGGAAGTAGCCAGGATAAGTGTATGCGACATGAGAACAAGACCGATAACACACACCAAGTGAAGCCAATAAGATTTCACTTTAGAAGTCTCCAATGCGTATTTGGTTTTTCAGTATAAAGGAGGGAAGGACTCATCCAGCGAGGCGAAAGCTTGATCTGCCCTATCCATATCCTCTTTATCTTCACAAACAAGTCCAGAAGAATGAAAGGGGCAGTTCTATATAAAAAATATCTGCAACACAAAAGAGCCATGCTCTTCCGGTTCGTCAATTTTAACGAAATTGAACGTTGACCAAGAATGAGCGATGGCTCCATTCAACTCAGCATAAAACGAATACCACGGGCCGGTGCCATTGGAGACAGATCAGAATCCATACAGCACATATCGATTTCAACGACAAATCCATTCACATCCCCATGGGCCGCATCTTTGAGCCCAATAGCAATGGTGACGGCCACGGTGCCCATAGCCGCCACCGTGGTACCCACCATGGTATCCGCCGCTATAACCGCCATGCTGACCACCATGGCCACCATACCCCCCGCCTCTGACGTCGGTTTTATCAGGTACTTCCTCTAATTTGGCAACGACGGCAAGAACCTCTTTATCTCCACTTGCATACTCTTTTGCCTGCTTCAGCATCTCTTTTCGGTCATAGCGGACATTAGCTTTTTCGTCGGTGCCAGGCTTGACCACACCTTCAAAAGGCAGGGAATCCAGCAATCTCACCGCGCTTACCATAACTAACGCGTCCTTATTGGCCTCACCAAAAGTTGCAACCTGACTCAACATGGCCACTTCCTTTGAAAAATCGGACATTTGTGCAGAATCCAGCTTGGGTGCCTCGACTTTTTCCGCCTCAGGGGCTTTCTGATCTGCAAAAGCCGCGGTACATGACAAAATCCCCACAAAAACCAACGTACAGATACTCTTCAGCCTGATTTTCATACTACGCCTCCATTTGGGTGATTTGGTACAACGTTGCTAGCCGGGTTGCCTAAAAAACGGCCCTTTTACCTTGTAGTTAGAGCCAGTGTATCCATAAATTTTAACTAATTTTTACAAGTAAACGCAAGTTTTATTAGTTTCAAATAAGGTTGAAACCTTCGCCTAAAGAGGTGCCGATTATTGAGACAGGTGTATTTGCAATGAACCAACCTGTTTTGAAAAGATAAATTAAATGTCAATCACACCGCAGCGGAACAGTATGGCCAGCAATATGGTGAACTCGGGCAGGAGCATCCTGGAAGTGTCCAAGGTCCTCGGGCACCGCCAATTGAAGAGCTCGGTCAGTATGCACATCTCAATCAGGAAACCCTGCTGGCAGCAGTCGATGCAGCCGCCGACGCCACCGGCACAAACTGGGGGCAATCACAGCAACCATAACATCCGCCACCGTTGCCCGGTCCGCATCAGGTGGGCTGGGTGTATGATGGGTTGGGTTTTAGCAAAGAATTTTGCGTGAGAATTTGTGGGTTTATAGCGGGGGTTATGCATACCGCAACCAGTTGGGTGGTGGTTGGGTAAGGAGCAAAAAGCAGCAAGAATTCGTCGCGGTGCCCCGAAAACACTCGGTCCACGAAAACCGTTCCTAGAATTGCTGGTACTAGTGCACCTCTATGGTGTGTTCAGGGTTACGAGTAAGATCTATACTTGTTTCGTAGGATGTTTGGCCGGAGTAGTGTAGAGGGAATTTAAGCAAGGGAAACTTGAGTAACAGACTTTGAGCGATTCGGGCTGGATACTACCCCATAAAAAGGCTCTTGATTAGCCTGGTCAGAAGCTTTTTTTATGGGGAGGATGGGTATTCTCCCTAAATGTTAGAATTAAACAGCCTACGCGTCTCACCCACACTAAAAAAAACGTGCCAGCGCATGAGTTCCATACATTTCTCTCTCACCCCAAATGTAAATAATTCAGAGTGATATGTATAAAAGAATGGTTATGCTTCCAGTTGAAAACGATTCACCATAGCGCCTAATTGTTGAGCAAGACGAGTCAGTTCCTCAGCACCCTCGAATACCTGACGGCTAGCTGCAGCCATTCCACCTGATGTGGTATGAACCTCTGTAATATCTTGGGCGATCGTCCCAGAAACGACGGCACTCTCGGCAATTAGAAGATTTGCGTCTTTCACTCCTGTTGTGGCTTCAGCTATGTTTTTTGCTATTTCGTGTGCAGCTGTAGCCTGTTCTTCCATGGAGAGAGCTATGGTGGCTATGATTTGCCCCACTTCTTCAATAACTCCAGAGATATTTGCAACTACATCCATGGCTATGTCAGTAGATTCCTGAATGCCAGAAATCCGTTCTTTAATATGCTGAGTTGCCGATACGGTCTGCTTCGCCAATTCTTTAATTTCATTGGCAACAACGGCGAACCCTTTACCTGCTTCCCCTGCTCGTGCGGCCTCAATCGTGGCATTGAGGGCGAGAAGATTCGTCTGGGAAGAAATGTCCGTGATAGTTTCTGTTACATGACTTATGTCCTGCGCTGCAGCCACCAACTGCTGCATAATTTTGTTCATATTTTGCGCTTGAGCTGTAGCCTCATCACTGACGAATTTGGCTTTATCAGACCGCTCGGCTATCTCGCTAATAGTAGCACTTATTTCCTCTGTGGCTGATGCTACCGACGCAAGATTGGTTGTTGTTTGTTCCATGTTCGCCGCTACTGAGTTTGTATTGGCACTCATTTGTTCTGCGGCAGCAGCCACCACTGACGAACGATCAGTGGTGTTCTGTGCACCTTCGGATACTGCACCCGCAACCCCTGACATTTGCCCAGAAGCCGTTGCCAGGGAAACTGCATTTCCTCGAACTTCTTTCATCATATCAGAGATATGAGCAACGAAGATGTTGAAATATTGTGACAATGCCCCGAGCTCATCATGCCCTTCTGGCAAGCGTTGCGTCAAATCCCCATCTCCTTGAGCTATATTCTTCAGAGAAGTCACAACCATGTTAATCCGCCGTATGATGTTCAACGCAAAGAAGAGCGTCAAGCCGATGGTTAAAAAGGTCAGCAGCATGGTTGCCGCAATACTCATGGTCAAATCTCTACTGATCAGATCACGCTCTTTCACGAGACGTTTTTCCAGAGAACTGCTTTCATTCTCGATTATGGATCCGATGTCATTGACTTTCTGAGTTGTGAGTTCAAAAAAGTGCTTTCCAGATACACCGTAATTGCCCTCTTTAGCCTTCAGTAATAAAATTTGTAAAATATCCTCGATTTCCTTCCAGGCAGTCCCAGCAGGAAATGCATGCAACATTGTCTTTGATTGTTCATTGAGCACCAGTGCAGGAGAAACAAGGTTGATATCAACTTCTGACTTAAGTTTCATAATCAGAGCGAACTGTTCATTGCTGAGCGCCTTATCTAACGTCAAAAGGCTTGACCCGTTGGCCCGGAGTTTCCCTGCGCTCTCTTTGGCCATTTCGAGAATCATAAGTGATCCTAAAATCTTCCCTAGCCCTTTCGTCGTTCTGGTATTGGTGATAACCCCTTCCGTTGCCAAGAGGCGAGCGATGAGTTTGTTATACGCGGCAATTTCGGAGTCTTTAAGCGAGGCATTAGGTTGCGAGTATTCCGATCTTAAAGATTGAATTGTTTGACCCAGGTCTGCAATATCTTGCTTCTTAGCTGTGCCCAAAACCGATGCATCGAGGGCATTCTTTAGCGGAGCAAGACTTTTATCTGTCTTTTCACGAAGATCACGTACTGCGCCCAGATCTATACCACCGGTTAAAAAGAGTGCTGTTCCGCCACGTTCGCGCTGCAGATCACTGATGAGTGTCGAAATTGTCCGAAACAGATAAATATTGCGGTTCATTTCCTGAAAAATTGTCTTTTCATCAATTTTTTGATTCAGGTAGACACTGATTGCACCTAGAAACGCTAGTAAAGGGAGAAGGCCGATAAGAAAAATGCGATGAATAATTTTCATGTTAACTCCGAAATGCAAGGTTGCGACAATTAACAAACGATTAATCTAGGATGATAGCGTACAAAGATGTCGTGTAATTAGAGGGATTAAAAGAAATCCGTGGATATCTTTCAAAAAGTTCTTCTGAATAAATCAACTGGCTTGCCGGTACTAGTCTACAATTATTTCGATATTGTTCTTAACCCTGGAAAAAAGAAAACCTCCTAGCTAATAGAGAGGGGGATCTCAAGCTAAGAGGTTTTCACCACAATAAGGAGGCAAGAGTCACGTTACACGCGACTTGTTAATAAGGAGAATTGATATTTAAAGCAAGTAAAATTTATACACAGGATGGATAAGGGGAGATGAAACAGATATTGCTGGCACTAGTGTACCAAGCCGGTGTGCTCGCAAAAATTATCTTATTTACAATGCGTTACATAGGGTGTCGGATCTGATCAAAGCGAAAGCACTTTGAACTGGTAATAATTGATTAACGATTTTGAGTAGTTTTGGCGGGAGGATTCATTCACCCAATAAAAAGGTACTGGACCAGCAACAGCCCCTGTGTTTCTTTTTGTATGTAGGGGGAGGGACCTCTCTATTTTTTGTCTGGACGGTCAGCGCTGATCAACGAATATCAATCCGCTTACGTCAAAGTCGAGCGCCGCTGCTTTTGCCATGAGGGTATCCTTCAGCTCCTTTTTTATTTCCGGGTCTCTGGCCAGAATCCATAAATAGGATTTGTCAGGCCCGCAAACCATTGCATAGCGGTAATGCTCATGATCAAGTTCGAGTACGATATATGAACCGTAAAAGGGACCGAAGAAGGAAACCTTTAAGTGGCCCGTATCTGTTCCCTGGACGAAGTATGCTTTCCCTTCGGCTTGTTTCCAAACCTTTTCTTTTTCAGAGTAGCCACGGTTCAACACCTTTACACCGCCACTGTCCCTCAATGTGTACTCGGCGGTTACCTGAGTTAGACCCCGTTCAAACGAATGATCTAGCCTGGCAATCTCGTACCACTTGCCCAGGTAGCTCTCTAGTTTGAAATTATCAACGGGCTTCACCTTTTCAGGGATACTGACGCATCCGAATAAGAAGAGGGATAACACTGCCGCTATTGTTCTCACCTTATACCCCTCCTATGTTGCGACCTGCAAACCCCGATGTGGTTGTGTTCGTCCTTCCCCGCAGAGATGCCGGTCAGGCCAAGATGGATTAGTATATCAGGAAAACTGAATGAGTGACCTGGTTTTTAGTGTGCTCATATAAAACAAACCTATTTTTTCATTCTCATCCTGTTCTAGATGCTGCCTCAATATTGTTTCCGATTTAGTTCCCTGTGTTTAAAAAGTCATGATCTATTGATTCTTGCCAATCACAGACGTAACACTCGTAAAAAGCCGCTCCTTGAAGCTTTTTGTTAACCAAGAGATCATTTCCACAAATAGGGCAAATCTCGTCGGCAATACAAGCGAGTACTCGCTTTTGCATTCCTGTTAACTCCCGGGGAAACCAAACTGTTTGCCCATGCAAGGTATCGATCATTTCAGTCCATTACTTGAAGCAAGCGATTGTTTATAGCAACCTGAGCCGCCACGAGATTTATGTTTTCTCAATATTGAGTTTGCTCATGCGGGCCCGCAAAGTGCTGCGGTCAAGACCGAGGATTTCAGCCGCACTGTTTCTCCCGCTTACTTTCCAATGGGTCTGCTCAAGCACCTGAAGAATGTAGTCCCTTTCCATCGCAGCCAGAGTACTTGTCCGTATGAAAGGATCATGGGTAGGCCGCTTGAGTTCGTCAGCCAGACGCAGCTTGGGACCCGACGAGTTGATTACCGCCCGTTCGAGAACATTTTCCAGCTCCCGGATATTTCCAGGCCAATGATACTGCTGAAGGATATCGATGGTCGCAATCGGAATGATATCAATGGATTTGCCCATCCGTTTGGCAATTTTCTTGACGTAAAAATCTACCAGGAACGGGATGTCATCCGGACGATCACGGAGCGGTGGTGTAGTGATTGGAAAAATATTGAGCCGGTACCAGAGGTCCTCGCGAAAACGACCCTGGCGGACCGCCTCTTCGAGGTTGCGATTGGTGGCAGCAATGATCCGAGTATCAACTTTGATGGTACGGGAGCTGCCCACTCGTTCAAATTCACCTTCCTGGAGCACCCGGAGCAGTTTCCCTTGTAATTCGAGCGTCAACTCTCCTATTTCATCCAGGAAAAAAGTACCCCCGTTGGCGATCTCAAAACGACCCAGATGTTTGGCAACAGAACCGGTAAAAGAACCTTTTTCATGGCCAAACAACTCACTTTCGATAAGGTTGGCAGGCAGGGTGGCGCAATTGACTTTTACCAGGGTTCGATTTTTACGCTGGCTACTGTCGTGAATAGCCCGGGCGATGAGTTCTTTGCCGGTCCCGGTCTCGCCAAGGATCAAAACCGTAGTGTCACTGTTGGCAATCTGTGCGACTTTGCAGAGCACATATTTGAGGGCATCACTCTGACCGATAATTTTAGTGTAATTGTGCTCCAGTTTAATTTCGTCCTGGAGATAGGCCCTTTCCGCCTCTAACTGCTCTTTTAATTTTGTTATTTCTATCAAGTCAACGACAGCTCGTTCTTTTCCTCTTTCCGCCTCTTCCTTTGCGGCTACCAAATCGATGGTTCGATTTGCAACCATCTCCTCAAGGCCCCGTTTATAATTCTCCCGATCAGTAACATCCTCAAACACCGTGAAAACTTCTGAAGGACAGCTAGCTCCCAGAGTGAATACAGGGACGGCATCAATATTGATCCAGCGGTTATCATTGAGCTTCGGGTTGAAAATGCCCATAATTACATCTTTCACAGGGAGACCCGTCCGCAAGGCAACTGCAAACGGATGCTCTAAGGTGGGGAAGGGTTCCCTGTTTTCGCGAATGGTTTGATGTGCCTCCATAGTTGCACAAATGCCTAGTAACTGTTCGCTGTTCATGCCAAGGATGCTTTCGGCAGACGGATTTATTGCAATGATTTTGCCACTGGCATCTTGATGGATAATGCCCTGCAGCATCGTACCCACAAGCACCTGAAGACGTTCGTTGCTTTTATGTAGCGCCAACTCAAACTCTTTACGCTCGGAGATGTCATTGAGAACGAGGTGAAGTAAGTAGGTGCCATCTGGTCCTGGGGTAGCTGTTCCGTGCAGATGTACCCAAAATGTTGTTTTGCCCCTGCTGTTCAACCGCAGTTCGCATCGCTGTGGTTTGCTACTTTCAAGGAGCTGTCTGTGAAAAAAGCTGTGCTTTTCCTGGTCCCCAGAGAGGATGAAGTTGGAAAAAAGTTGATTGAGCAGTTGATCTCGGTTCACGCCCAGCATGATGGCGCCAGCAATGTTGCCCCCCAAGACCAGCCCTTGCATGTTCAAGGTGAAATACCCGACCGGCGCCAGATTATAGTGATTGAGATATTGGGTCCGTTCCGTTTCCAGTTTTGTTAGGGTACGATGGAGTTCCTCATTTAGTATCTCTAGCCGCTCGACCTTGTCAATAATCAACTTGCTGAATATCCATTGATTTTCCTTGATCGGCAGCGCTTCGATAGTTTCCGGGACTAGGTATACTTTATTCAAGATACTTTTTTCTGCCTGTTGCGGTAGCTCTTTCCAGGACCCATCCAGGCACAGATTTAATGTTCCTG
>CAITZN010000661.1 GCA_903896915.1 uncultured bacterium | reverse complement strand
CGACAAGGTTGCAGATGTTTACCTACAGGGACTTAGCAAACTAGGTGGATATATTCGCACAAAAGGTGCATATGCCCATCACAATTCCATCAAACTGCTCCTTACTTTCTTTTATAATTTTGAAAAAATAATATCTTCCCCAGATATTACCGACGAAGAAATCACCCAATTACTGACAGCTGATGTCCGCAAATTTAGAATTCTCCAATATCAAATCAATCAAAGCGAAGACGAAACGTCTTCCGGTTTTGACGAGAAGATATCGATGCAAGCTGCATCGGAGGCTCTAGCATCTTCTCTTGCGCAAACTGATCATGCAAAACAGCTTAAAGCAGCTATTCTCAGCCTCGACTGGGAAGTGACCGATGAGAGTCTAAAACAATTCAACACCAGTCTCTCCCTCTTTGACGGGATGTTTACCGATAACAAACCGACCCTAGTGCTAATCCAAGGATTACAGGTCTTAGGCGATTATATCTCCGAAAAAAGAGCGCAAGCGCATTCAGAGGCTTTTATCCTGCTGCATTCTTTTTTTGAAGCGTTGGAACAGATTACGACAACAGATGCTCAGTCTCTTGATCAAAACGCAATTCAAGACCTTCTGACAGATCGGATCAATCGTATCAATAATCTTAAGATGCTTGTTGCCGCTCAGACGACTTCTCCTCTTGATTCACAGATCATCGATAAATTTGTCGACGAGATCAGTGCACCGGTAGCCTTCGCAAGCATTACCTCACTATCTCCTCAGGCCACGACCGCTACACCGGCTGTCTCACCGCGATCTTTGCATGAAAATTTAACAAAAGAAGTAAAACCTGGTGATGATCGGATTGACGATTTCCTGGCAGATTCCCTTGAGACAGAAATTGACACCCTTTTTGCCATGGACTCCAAACCGGCGATGGAAACTGCCGACGTCCAGTATCCCGATGAAATTCTCTCCCCGGATGCTATCCAACCGGTTGACGATTTTATCGAAGCCCACTCCAGTACCAAACGCGGTTTAATGCCGGCTCTCTCCGATACAGATGAGACCTCAGGCTTCAGCGAAGAAGCCCAACCTCTCGATCTTCCGACACAGATGGACCTTGCTGAACAACTGGATTTTCTTTTTCCTGAAGGTGATACTGACACCGAGAGTCAGCCAGAAATGACTCCTGCTCTGGATGCGAGCATTCTGGAGATAACCGACGACGATTATAAGCAGCCTGTGGCTGCCCTTGCCGATGTCAATCCTGAAGAAATGATTGCGCTGAAAGACCTGGCTGATAATGATAACGAAGAAGTTGATGATACCAAGCTCAAGCTGACGGAATCAGAAATAGCTCAAAGTACCTTCGAGATCCAGAACAAATTGGATGATTTCTTTGCCGACACGCTCGAAGAACCTGACAGATCTGACACAATGACCAGTCTTTCTGTCGAAGATAATGAAAGATCACTCTTTTTTGACGAGGAAAGCGGTGTTGAATCTGCCCTCGCAGACAGCAAAGAAAACCATGGCTTTTCAGAAGAAGAAGCGATCGCCACTCTAGATTACACCCCTATGGGAGAAATTGAGGAAAAACTTGATTTCTTCTTCGGTGCAGATGCAGACGAAGAACCGATAGCGCCGAAAATTCCTGAGCCTGTGAGCAAACCTGTAGACGTACACATCGCAAGCGATGACAGTCTGGACAAAGAACTTGAAGGTGCTCTTGATTTCTTTTTCGATGCAAAAGATGACGACGTCGAGACTGTCTCGCCGGCGGTGGACGATGAATTGACGCAGGCTCTGGAGGAGACTCTTGATACAGGCCGGCCCTTTGCCTCATCCATCGCTCAAGAAATACTCACTCCAACGCTCAAGCCTGAAGAAACAAGACATATGCAGCTTGCAGCACTTGGTGTCTTGCTACCCGGCGTAATTTTAGCACTGTCCCGTGAGAAGGCAGCCGAATCCGCCCAACTGATCGCAGCACTGAAGAATTCAGAACTTTCTTCGGGACAACAAGCCCTGGCACAGTTGCTCAATTCCGTTATCAGCCTACATGTCCGTCTTCCCAAAAGAGACGAGCCCGTCACCGAAAAACTGGTGAATTATCTCTACGAGCATCTCCTTGATGAGCAGTGCCCACCTGAGATTTTGACAGAAGCAGTTAACCGTTTCACCAATTGGTTGGTCGATGCCTTTGCCGTCATGCCACCTGCCTCGACAATAACGGGGAAGGATGATGAACCTCGGTTTGAATACACAGCAAAAGAGCTGTATGTTGAACTTTCCGAGCTGCGCGGCCATATAAACGAAGAATTCGCCAAACTCAGACACGAATTGCATCACAAACACTGACCGGTTGCAACACATTATTTTCTTGAATTAGGATTGGAGAGTACTTCTCCGATCCTTTTTTATTTTCGCGGGTCAAAGGCCTCGCGAAGGGCTTCGCCGATGAAGATGAGAAGGACCAAGGTTCCCACCAGGACGATAAAGGTGGAGAGCGAAAGCCACCAGGCCTCGATGTTGCCCTTCCCCTGAGCCAGCAACTCGCCAAGGCTCGGAGTTGAGGGCGGCACACCGAGTCCAAGAAAATCAAGGCTGGTCAGGGCGAGGATTGCCCCGGACATGCGAAACGGCAGGAAGGTGATCACAGGTGTCATACTGTTGGGCAAGAGGTGACGGTACATGATGGTGACATTGCCGACCCCGAGTGCCTTAGCCGCCTTCACATACTCCATGTTCCTGCCTTTCAGAAACTCTGCCCGGACATAATCCGACAAACCCATCCAGCCGAACATCGACAGCAGCAGAAGCAGCAGCAACATGCTCGGCTTGAAAATAGAGGCAAATATAATCAACAGGTACAACTCGGGCATGGAGCCCCAGAGTTCAATAAATCGCTGGAAATACAGGTCGAACCTGCCGACGAAATAACCTTGCAGTGCGCCAGCAACAATTCCCAGCAAAGAGCCGACCGCTGTCAGTGCCAGCCCAAAGAGAATACTGAGCCGAAAACCATACACTAGTCGAGCCAGGACATCGCGACCACGGTCATCAGTGCCGAGAATATTATCCCGGGTCGGGGGTGCAGGCACTGGACGATCCAGCACCAGATTGATCGAATTGAAACTGTGGGGATTGGGCGGAAAAACGATCCTATTATCGTTAGTTGTTAGCTTACCAAGAATATAAGGGTCGCGGTAATCGGTCTCTGTGGCAAAATCACCACCAAATACCGTTTCCGGATAAGCTCGACACAGAGGGAAATAATAGCGACCCTCATATCGAATCAACAACGGCTTATCGTTACTGAGTACTTCGGCAAACAGACTGACACCGAAAAGCAAAACAAACACCACCAGCGAATAAAATCCTCGGCGGTTGTTCCGAAATCGCGCCCAGCGCCTGCGTCCCAGACTGTTTCCGCTCTCCGGCCGGCTGAACATGCTATTGCCTGCCTTCAAAACTGATCCGCGGATCAACCATCACATAAGAGAGGTCTGAGAGCAATCTGGAGACAAGGCCGATGATGGTGAAAAAATAGAGGGTTCCTAAAACCACGGGATAATCACGATTCATCACCGATTCGTAGGCCAATAGTCCCATGCCGTCGAGGGAAAAGATTGTTTCGATCAGCAGGCTGCCGGTAAAAAAGGCGGTAATAAAACTGCCTGGAAATCCCGTAATGATGGGAATAATAGCATTGCGAAAGACATGCTTGTACAATACCTGTCCTTCCTCCAACCCCTTTGCCCTGGCGGTAACCACATACTGCTTGCGGATTTCCTCCAGAAACGAATTTTTGGTCAAGAGTGTCATCACCGCCAGACTGCCGACGGTGGAGGCGGTCACCGGCAGGACCATGTGCCAAAGGTAATCGAGAATTTTGGCAATGAAGTCCAGTTCATGCCAGTTATCTGATACCAGACCGCGAAGAGGGAAGACACTCCAGAAACTGCCGCCGCCAAAGAGAACAATGAGGACAATACCCAAGACAAAACCGGGGACGGCATAACCAATGAGGATAACAGCACTGGTCAAGGTGTCAAAGGTGGAGCCGTCACGCACCGCTTTTGCTATACCTAGAGGAACGCACACCGAATAGACAATAAAAAAACTCCAGAGCCCGAGCGACATAGACACCGGCAGTTTAGAAACGACCAACTGGGCGACACTCATGTGGTGATAGTAGGAACGACCAAAATCGAACACCAGATATTGTCGCATCATGGTGACGAACCGGGTCAAGGGCGGTTGATCGAACCCATAGAGCGTTTTCAACTGTTCAATCCGCTCCTGGTCCAGACCTTTATTCCCCTGGTACAACCCTCCACCGGCAGTATCGCCGCCAGTACCGTATCCGCTCAGTTGCGCCATCATCCGTTCCACCGGACCACCAGGAACAAACTGGGTGATGGCGAAAGTAATGAGCATGACCCCGACCAGAGTCGGGATCATCAGGAAAAACCTTTTTAATATATAGAACCCCATAGACTACACTCTTGTATCCCTAACAACAGGGCTTAAAGAAAAAACGACGGTCATATTGAAAACTTTGTTGCTCCAGACATTCGTTGCCAGCAACGGTTGTATAGCATTTTAGGCCAACAACTACCTTCTCGGTGCAACCTTGGTTCAGGATATTTTGATATCCCCAACAAAATCCATCTCTTCCTTTGACCTTCTTGTGTTTTTCCGCTGCAGATCGAAATCACGGATATCCTCACGTTCATCCGGCTGTATCTGACTGGCAGTGATACTCTCCCGAAAAAAAACAGCAGGACGCGGCTCGATAACGGGGGGCGGCACTGGCGGCACTGGCGGCACTGGTTCGGCAACCCGTGATTGCTCTACGGCGAACTCAGCATCTTCCGGAGCAGGCCGTTTGAGGAACACCAACAACCCATCCTGCAACAGGGACACGCTCACCATTTCCCACTCCTGCCTCCCCAACTCATTGAGGGTCTTCTCCATCTCTTCATCATCAACATATTTGTCACCCAACAGGCCATCTTTGGTGAATTCAAAAAGATTGGTCCGATATTGCCACAACATCACACTCTCCTTTCCTTGATTTTACTAATTCAGTTTCATCATATTTTTATAATCAGGGCGACACTATTGCAGAACAAATCCATCACTTCCCCGACTTCACGTTCCAGTATCGTTTGTAAAGATATAAAGGCTGTTAATTACTCATGTACCCCTGCTCATTGTTGCAGTTGATCTTCCATGAACTCCCCTTCATAACGACTGCCATCGGCGGTAACAAGAACTCCTTTGCCCTGACGCTTGCCGTTCACCCACCCCCCTTCGTATTGGGCACCGTCGCTGTACTGCATGATCCCGTGACCGTGGGGCAATCCATTGTCGAAGTTGCCGGTGAAAATCTGTTTATTCGGCCAGGTTTGTGTTCCTTTGCCCGTCAAGACACCTTTATTGAAGGTCCCACTGAGAACAACACCATCGCCGGTGGTTAATTTCCCCTGCCCGTCATAAAGATTATCACGAAAACCTCCTTCATAACGGGAATTGTCTGCTGATTCAAGTACGCCCAAGCCTTCTCGGCGGGTATCGATGAAATTTCCGGTATATCGGGAACCGTCAAGATAACGACGAACCCCCTGGCCTGCAGGTTTGCCGTCAAAGAATTTGCCATCAAAGGACGATCCGTCAGCATAGAGCAGTTTGCCCGTTCCATGGGCGACATTCATTCGGAAATCTCCGGAATATTCACGACCATCGGGATAGAACAGATTTCCCTGACCGTTGAACCGGCCCATATCGAATTCTCCGGAATACTCCAAACCGTTGGCATGAGTCATGGCTCCCTTGCCATGAATAACCCCGTCCTGAAAAGTGCCGGTATATTTCCTGCCGTCTTTGCTCACTAGGGAGCCTTTGCCGTTATAAAGGCCCTTGCTGAACTGTCCCTTGTACGCCGTACCGTCTGGATTTATCAACGTACCTGTGCCCCAGAAATACCCATCCTTAAAGGTACCCTCATAGACGCGACCGTCTTTGTCTTTCGATTTCCCTAGGCCGTTTTGACAATCACCTTCCTCGCAGGCAGAGAATGCGGTTCCTTGGAGCAGTATAAGACCAACTAATAAAGCAATGAGAAGTTGCACGACATTTCCCTTATTACTGAAATTCAGCAAAAATTCCGCGACGACCACGTCTCCTGGGCTAGATATGGATGTTCTGTACTCTGTACTCACCGTCGTAGACTCCCTGGGTCAGGATGGCGAGCGTAGTGTAAAAAACTGACAGGGAATGCCTGAGGTCGACAAAACCACCTGAGAAGGTACCCCTTGACTTTTAAAGCCATAAGCCCTGCAGCCCCTGGGCAGCATCGGATCGTAGGTGATATAATAATTTTTGCATTCCAGGCAGTTAGGCCCTTGCTCCTCTCTCTGTTTCCTCACCGCCATCCTCTTTGCGACCTTGTACCGAGACCGTCTAGTCAATTATCACGGAAAAAATGGGGCGCCTCAGCCTCTATGCAGCATTCTTAGGGAAATCGAAAAATAGCAAGGTGCTGTTACCAGCTATCACCTCCTGCCAGGAAGCCACCGGAAATTCCAGGGCGACAATTCCGCAGGTAGGTATGTTCGCAATGTGGAGCCCGCCAAGTATATTGGCAAGGGCTGTGCTTTCCGGATTGTGACCGACCATCATAACCGTGTTGAATTGCGGTTCTACCGCACGCAGCAAGGCGATCAAAACCGGAACTGTAGCGGCATACTGTTCCTTATTAATACTAATTTTCTCGGGTTGATAGCCAAGTTTAAGGGCGTATATTTCAGCAGTTGCCCTCGCCCGGACCGCTGGACTGGCCATAATCAGATCCGGCAATATCCTCCGTTTTTTTAGACGTCTCCCCATTTCCGGAGCATCGTGCTCGCCACGCTTATTCAAGGATCTTTCGATATCGCTCAATGCTGCGTCCTGCCAGCTCGATTTTGCGTGGCGACAGATCAGCAGACGTTTGCTCTCAGGCGGTAAGATGGCTACAGATTTCATCCCAAAGTCTCTCATAAGCTAAAGCTGAGGTCGATCCTGGCAAGGCTGCACCGACAGGTTGCCGGTAGACGCCCATCCGTTCGACATCCGCCGAATAGGGAATAATGGCTTGCAGAACCCCTTTTTTCTTGTACATGGCCTGCATCATTTCCATGTGCATTTTTTTTCTCTTTTCGGCCATGGAAAAAAAGATCAGCACCTTACTGCGGCTCTGACCGATCTCGTCGAGAAACGAGAATAACTGTTTGAGCGCCAGCAGAGAAAGCGTTGTCGGAATCACAGGCACCAAAATGTAGTCGGCTGCATAGAAAATATTCTCCGACAACAGCGTGATATTGGGTGGGCAATCAAGAAATATCTGATCGTATTCCGCCTGCAGGGGTTGCAGAACTTTGCGCAGCCGCTGCTGGGATTTCTTGCATTCATCAAGGGCGATATCAATATTGCGGTAGGAAAAATCGGCGGGCAGCATATCAAGAT
>CAITZN010000660.1 GCA_903896915.1 uncultured bacterium | reverse complement strand
TTTAACGGCGTTGACCTAGCATCGAGCAGCACGAGGAAGACGCTCCCCTCACCAACAATACTTTTAACTTCGATGCGCCCCCCCAGTTCCTCCAGCAAGCGATGGGTTATGGACAAACCCAGCCCGGTGCCTATGCCCGCGGCCTTGGTGGTGAAAAAGGGATCAAAAATTTTCTGTTGAGTTTCGGTATCCATTCCACAACCATTATCACTAACCTCTATCATCACTTCGCCATCGGGCTGATCAGGCGCGATTATACGCAACCGCACCCACGAATCATCTTTATCTGAGGCTTGAATGGCGTTGACCAGAAGGTTCACGACCACCTGCTCTATCGCTAAGGGGTCAGAGTAGAGGGCAGGCAAACCTTCGGGAATATCGACCTCAAAGGTTTTGACGGTTTTCCGTATACGGCCCTGGCAAAGATTTAAACCTTTTTCGACGACTTGCTTTAGATCTATCCGCCGAAATTCCCCTTTCTCACGCTCACGCACAAACTCTTTCAAGTTGCTTACAATCTGATTGATCCGGATAGAACCATGCTCAATATTGCTTAATAATTTAAAGCAATCCTCCCGGAAGGCCGCATAAGGGCGATTGAAAACCTGCAAATCCGGATGAGCTGCAACATATTCATCGACTATAGGGAGAAGGAATTCAAGGTATGATCGTAAAATAGGGGTGTTGAAAAAAATAAAATTATTTGGGTTGTTAATTTCATGTGCAATTCCGGCAATCAACAGACCTAGGGTGGCCAGTTTCTCGCTCTGAATGAGTTGCTGGTCCATCTTGCGCGTCTGGTTGTTGTCATGAAGGTGGGTGACGGTAGCTTCGGACACTCCCGATTCATTGCTCTTTATAAGTTTGCAATCCAGCATTTGCCTGTGCAGAGCGACCTCGATGGTGGCAGCAAGTTCCCGCTCTGAGACAGGTTTGATGAGAAAGCCATAAGGAGCGTCAATCTTGGCCTGTTGCAGCAGGAGCTCGTGGGAGTAACCGGTTAAAAACACGACAGGAATATCCGATGTCCGTTTTATAATTTCAGATGCGACGTCTGTATTGATGGTACCGTTCAGCTCAATATCCAGGGGGTGCAGGGCAGTGCCTGTCTCGAAATCACCCGCGAACTGGAACAAGCGCTGGGCGGACCGATCATCTCGCGCGTAATGACCCAGGAAGGTTTGGAAGCATTTGAAATCACAGCCCCAGTTCAGGCTCCAAAACAGGTCCGCCGCCGCCAGCCGCGCAAAAGCTGATCCCATTGAGCCCATCTGCCACCTTGCGCATCCACCAGCGTGAAAACGCCAGCCGCGCCAACGGACCTGGCCAGCGCGCCGTTATTTGGACTCAGGGCTGCACGCTGGCTTGCCCAGATTGCTTCAACCCTGAAACCCACCTCAACCAAAGCGGGCAAGATGTAGACGTGGCCGAACTGGTCGATTGGCTGTTGGCCCAACCCGCCGAGCTCGAAGGTCTAACCATCAGCGGCGGCGAACCGTTCCAACAACCATCCGCGCTTGCCGCACTGCTGACTGCCGTGCGCAGCCAATCGCATCTTTCGATCCTTGTGTTTACTGGCTACACGCAAAAAGAACTTTTAGCAATCCCTTCTGCTGCCCAAACCTTGGACAACATAGACCTGCTCATCTCAGGGCGTTACATTGCTTCCCAGCGGGTCGCATCCAGCCTGATTGGCTCGGCCAACAAAACCGCCCATTTCCTCACCAACAGGTATACTATAGCTGACCTGCTGACTGTACCCGAGGCTGAAATCTGGATTAATCCGGATGGTTCGGTCACATTCAGCGGCATCCATCCCCTTCAGTGGTAAACCTTGCTTCCTCATCAAACTCCCTCCTTACTGGCACGTGTCCTCACTGACCCGGCCCAGGCCGCCAACTTCACCCCCGGTCA
>CAITZN010000659.1 GCA_903896915.1 uncultured bacterium | reverse complement strand
TCGGGTGATATCGGTGGAGCGCCTGGCAGCATCGTAAACTTGCCGGAGGTCTTCATGCAATGGGTCAGAAGGGTCAACTTTTTCCAAGGCCATTTCCGTATACCCCAGGATTACACTGAGCATGTTGTTGTAATCGTGGGCAACGCCTCCGGCCAGGCGTCCTACGGATTCCATCTTTTGGGCCTGCTGGAACTGCGCCGTCAAAGCCAACTCTGCGGTGATGTCCCGCTTAACTCCCACATAGTTGATGATCTTCCCGGCGGCATCGAACACTGGAGAAATCGAGGCATCCTCTGTGTATAATCTGCCGTCCTTGCGCTTGTTGACCAAACGCCCATGCCAGACCTGGCCGCTGGTTATGGTTTCCCACAGATTTTGGTAAAAGGCATTGTCCTGTTGGCCGCTCTTGAGGATGGCCGGAGTTTTCCCGATGACTTCTTCGGAGGTATATCCGCTCACAGTTTCAAAGGCCGGATTGACATACTCAATTTTCGCGGCTGGATCGGTGATGATGATGATCTCACCGGCCTGCTCGATGGCCGTGTTCACTTTCTTAAGTTCAGCCTCTTTTAAAGTTCTTGCCTGAATTTCCACCCTCAGATCTTCCAGTATGTTGAGCGTTGCCTTCTGACTTGCCTGAATTTTACTATTTGCATCCTCAAGGGCGTGGAGGCTCAGTTTGCGCTCGGAGATGTCAGAGAAGGTAACGATGACCTGCAGCAACGTGCCATCTACAGCGGTATCTGGATGGGCGTTGTATTGTACCCAGACCGGCTCAGCCAGATCAGGGCGGCAAATTCCCAGGATCTGATTGACGATCGGCTTGCCTGACGACAGCACCTGATTAACCGGATATTCAGCAAGCGGCATTGCCATGCCGTTTTCCCGAAGAAAGCTCCAGGCCTGATCCATGGCCTCTTTCCCGCGCATCTGGGATTCGGTGAGGCCGAGCAGGGTTGAAGCCATGGGGTTGGAGAAAATAACTGACGTGTCCGGAGCATGGACAACCACACCGGAGGAAAGATTGGTCATCAGGGTGCGATACTTCTCTTCACTCTCCCGCAGCGCCTGCTCGTTCTGCTTACTCTCAGTAATGTCGGTTGTGTAACCGGCCAGGAAGATACTATCTCTCAAGATAAGTGGGAACTTGATGGAGGTGTAGAATCTGCCATTCAAGTCCTCATCCAACCTCAGTATCTCTCCTCTGGTGATGACCGCCCAGTCGTCGGCAGTCATCTTCGCCGCCTTGTCGGCAGGGAAGAGTTGGTCCATGGTTTTGCCCGCCATGTCCGAACCGCTGATGCCGATCATCTCTTGGAAGTTGTCGCTAGCACGCAGCACGCGGCTCTCGGTTGCCGTCACCGACTTGATATAGGAAAAGATGGGTGAGTTTCGCACGAACAGTTCAAGCAAGTCGCTGGTATCCTGCATCGCCTTCTGAGTCTTTTCCCTTTCCCAATAGTACTGGACTTGCTGCTGCCGCCAGACCAGAGCCACGCCAGCTCCCGCGCCGAGAATCAGGACGCTGATCAGTCCGATCACCTGCCATAGCTGCGAGCGTAGCGGCGCATACACTTCCTCAATATCCCGTCGGGACACCAGGAACCAGGGCGAATCCGGAATTGCGCGCAGCGCGGCCAGCACCGGCACGTCCCGGTAGTCAAGGCCTGTCACGATACCTTCCTGTCCCAGAGCGGCCTTAACTGCAGGCATGCCGGTTTTGGCGAGCGAACTGCGCAGGGTGAGTGCAGTGTCCTTTTGAAACCGAAGATCGTTGAGAAAGACAACCTCGTCGCCTTCCCGGCGGACGAGCAGCGTCTCTGCCGTCGCACTAGGCACGGGCCAGCGGCTGAGGAACGGATAGAGATAGGTAGTGGGATCAATCCGCAGAACGATCAAGCCCAGTGGCCGGTTGCCGTCAGCTTCGTCGTGGATCGGAACCACAACACCCAGATGGATCGATTGGTCGGGGGCATCGCGATGAAAGTCGAAGAATGTCACCCGGCCAGATCGCAGGACCGCGGCAAGGTTCTCAGACAAATGAACACACCTTGGGTCTGACGTGGCGGGGGTAGCCAGCCGTTCAGAGCCCTGAGCATCCAGCAGGGAAACCCTGTCATATTGATAGTGTTCCTGGACATTGCCGAGCCACGCCTGCAACTGTCGCTGCGCGACCTCGTCAGCCTGTGATGCGAGGAAACGGCGCACCAATTGGGTAAAAGCGGGATTATTGTTGAGTATGGCGGCATCCCCCAGCCGCTCCTTGCGATACTGTTCCAGTTCGCCGATTTTTAATTCTGCGATGGCAGTAAGCTGCTGTTCGGCTTCGCCACGGAATTGCCGTTCGTAATTTCGGTAATAGAAAGTCCCTGTGGCAATGAAACCGATGGTAAGCACAATGAAGACCAGAACAAATTTCAGGCCCGTACCGGCGTTTGCTTGCTCAATGACCTGAGCCGGTGTGGCTGACTCCGGCCTGGCTGTCAGCAGCACCACGCCCAGAGCCGCAAACAAGGTGGCCGTAGGCAGCGCCATCATCGTCAGGCCACCCCAGCCGTAGGTGCGGAGTGCTGGGGCAAAGTAGGACAGGATTTCAATCAGTGCCACGGTTGTCATCGTTGCACCAAAAAGCAGGGATGCGCCCAACGCTCTGTTCGTCAGACACGGACGGCGGGCGAACTCCCATCCAGTGGCGAACAGCACGAAACAGAGCGCTGTGTCCGGCGCCATGCGCCCAGGATGCGAAGTGCCTACCGAGCCAACCGGTTCGGGGAAGAGCCATTGATCGAAGCCGGGATTCCAGCCGAAGGCGTATTCGCATAGCGATAACAGCCCGATTAGCCCCGCGAAGAGAGCACAAAACCGGGAGAGGTGGGAAAGGAGGTTTGAGGGTTGAGTGCCAAAGGCTGAAGCGGCCAGCAGCGCGATCCCCGTAAGGATGAAGGCGACCGCCGTATTAGGTTTCATGGTCACCCAGCCCGGCAGAACACTTTTCAGCGCGGCAATATCCAGCGACCAGCCAAGCAGTACCACGCCACCAACCAGAAGGGCCAATGCGCCGACGGAAAGCGCACCGCTACGTTGCGCGAGAGGCTTCATGCGCCACCTCCATCCGGCTCCACCAGAACAGGGCCGGCACTGGTAACGTGGTCAGTCTCAAGTTTATCTATTGCATAGCACGGCGGTTCGTCCAGGCGGCGGCACAGTTCGTTGATTTGCTCTTTCAGTTCAATCATCCGCAGTTCCCGGCCGACTGCGACGCGGTTGAACAGTTCCAGTTCGACGTTGCTGGTGCGGAGTGCTTCAGCTTTTTGTTGCAACGCCTCTTGTGCCTGCTTGCGCTCGGTGATCTCTTCCGCAGTCGAGAAGAGTCTGTCTCCTTGTGTGGTATGAATGACGGTACCCCAATAGCTGACAATGATGTTTTGGCCATTCTTGTTCCGAAGGGCAAGTTCCATACCATTAGCCCACCCCGCTTGATGCACCTGTTGCATCATCCGCATCCGTTCATCCTTACTGATCCATCCAAGCTCAATTGCTGTCTTGCCAATTACTTCTTCTCTGCTAAATTTTGAAACCCTGCAAAAGGTGTCATTGACTTCAAGATATCTTCCTGTAGACAGATCGCTGAGGGTCTGCATCAGGGGACTTTTATTAAATGCATAGATTAAGAGCTCCCTGCTTTCGCGCAAGACAATCTCCGTCCGCTTGCGCTCGCTGATGTCGCGCACAAAGACGAAAACCCGCTCCCCTGATTCTTTGACGTATTGGACGCTGATCTCTACGTCTCTGATTGAACCATCCTTGCAACGGCATTGAGATTGAAAGCGGTCACTGCCTGCTTCCATAGTTGTACGAATATGGTCAGCGATCTGTTCAGGCGATTCGTCTGCCTCGAAATCCATTATGCTGAGATTCAGAAGTTCCGGGCGCTCGTACCCCAGCATCTTACAGAAGGTATCATTGGTGTCCAGAATACGGCCGGAGTTGTCAGTGACCAAAAAACCGTCGAGCGAAGTCTCGGTGAGGGCACTATATTCTTGTTCCTTGGTACTGCGCAAAGTGTCAATTAGCTGTACTGAGATCTTCCGGCCTTTCAGATAAACAATAATCAAGGTCATGATGACGAGTGCGGTAAAGGCTGCTCCCCACATGAGCACTGATCGTTGCTGTGACGAATCGTGCAACACATTGGCGGGAGAAGCCTCCACATAAACAATCAGTGGCGTGTCAATATCATGGATATGCCGGTAGGCGACGACCCGCTCCAATCCATCCGGGAAGACGCGGCTCGAAAAGATCCCCTCATTCCCCTTGAGCATTGACGACAACATCTCTGGAGGAATTATTTTTCCCTGCACCTTGGCAAGATCGCGGGAACGCCCTGCCACCTCACCATTTTGTGTGATTAGGGTTGCTGCAGTATCGTTCGAAAGCAGGAGGCGAGTACCAAAGTTCGCCAGAAGATTTTGTCTGACGGAAAGGGCAATCACGCCGAGAAAGACACTCTCCTTGTCGTAAACCGGCCGTACCAGCGGTATCGAGTAACGCTGGGTGGTGCGCCCAAAAATCGGCTCATCGACATAGAAGCGATCTTTCCCCCCCTCGGCAAAATAGCGGAAATAAGCACGGTCACCGAGAAAAAGACCAGGTTTGGCAGTGGTTGCATCGGTATAGGCAAGAAAACCATCTCGATCAACCAGTACCACCAGAATCTCTCGGTCGGCTAGGGGGCCGTTTCGTAACAGACCGATGCTTTCGATGAAATGCTTTAGGTCATTGGCATACGTACTGCGCAAAACAAGGAGGGTGTCATCGAAATGGCGTAATTGATCTTTGATGATGAGTTCGGAAGTCTTCGCCAGATCAGCGACACGGCTACGAAAAGCATCCATCCGAACTTGTTCCCGACGATTTGCCTCCCAGTTTGCAGCCATCAGCAAGACGAGCGACAGCAGCAGCCCCGCTATCAACCATCGGGCATTACTAAGCCGCTGATTACCGTTTTGCACCGTCATGACTCATGTCCCCCGGTATAGTAAAATGGAATCCGCTTCTCTTTCCACCGCTTTCGGCTTGATCATTGTTACAGGTAGTGTCCTTGAGCCGCTTGTCGATGCGACGGGTGAATATATCTTGGAGAGACCCTGAAAACACAAAGCTCTGTTTTTTGAGGAGATAGTCGAGGAGAGGTGAAGGTGTATGGTCTGTCTCTCGCATGACAACGACCTGTTGAAAGAATTTCTCGTAAGAAACGTTTCCTGAAATATTGTATATGACGCCCAAGATTCCTCAAAGGACTATTATATGCTGAGTCTCTTGCAAAAATCTGAACCACTTACAAATCAAGAGAGTATCCTCGATTTCGAGACGAGTTCCTGGATCCTCTCCATTGCTGCCGTCCTTTATTTGAGAGAGACTAAGATATTTACTGAGGGTTGGGTATGCGTATCCATAGCTTCAACCGACCTTCGGCAGCTGGATATGTTGAGACGATAGAGTGGAGATGCAAAGAATTAAGATGGAGCGGGCGAAGATGGTCGTCGGGGCCTGTTAGAACAATAAATTTAAGGGTTCCTATGGGATTTTCATCGGCGGGTCTTGATGTCGTCGTCTTTTGCTGTTTCTTTCGGCTGCATGCTGTTACCAAAAGCGCTTTGGAGAAGCTGCTTTACGGCACTTCGGTCTCCTGCGGTCAACGAAACGATTTTTGCGCCGGTGTGC
>CAITZN010000658.1 GCA_903896915.1 uncultured bacterium | reverse complement strand
GTCTCAATGCGGCTCAAGAGATGCTTGCTGGCACTCTCTTTCACGCCGAGCCCGCCGAGATAGACAATCCGTCGTACACCGGCCTCTATACAGGCATCTCTGAAGTTCTCGGCACTGACTCGGTCCAGGTTCTGGTAATCCTCAGTGCTCCCCATGGAATGGATGAGGTAAAATGCCGTGTCGACCCCTGTCAGGGCTGCGGCAAGAGAATCTTTGTCAAAGGTTGAGCCCTCTTGGATCTCAACCTGGTCAGCAATTGAAAGTTGGACTTTGTTGCGGTTCCGCACCAATAATCGAACTTTCAGCGCAGATGTTGCAAGCAGACGATGGGTCAGCCTCCTGCCGACATAACCGGTTGCGCCGGTCACTAGTACGTTTTTGGTCTTCATTGTATCAGTCATGATTGCGAAGTTTCAGCTCGGTTGGGTGAGGATTGAGAGTGTACTGCTGCATATGCTTTCATTGTATTGACGAATGGAATGATGCACAAGGGTAATGGAAACGATGACCAGGACATCATGATGATGCAGAACGTCTTTGTCCAAACATCTTCGTTCTCGCCCTCTGTTCGCTTAGATTGAAAAGATCAAAATGTCCGTGCAATAGCTGATTTTCTGTTTCTTAAAAAGCAATTGCCTTCCAGGTAAAAGGGCAATACAGTTTTTATCACAATTACAGGCAAGTCGTACATCTTCAACCAAGGAGACAAACATGGGAACCAGGGGAAGAGAGATCGTCGGCGTCAATACTGAAAAAGTTCTGGCACTGCTCAATAAAGCTTTTGCCGATGAATGGTTGGCCTATTATCAATATTGGCTTGGCGCCAAGGTTGCCAAGGGGCCGATGAAAGAAGCGGTGATTGCCGAATTGCTGCAGCATGCCGCCGATGAATTACGACATGCCGATCTGGTGACCACTCGGATTGTCCAACTGGGGGGTACTCCGCCAACCAGCCCCAAACTGTGGTACGATTTTACTAATTGCGGCTATGATGCCCCCGAAGACCCCTATGTGCTGCGGCTGCTGGAGCAAAACATCAAGGGTGAGCAGTGCGCCATCAGCGTGTACAACTCAATGCTGGCCGAAACCCGGGAAATGGATCCGGTGACCTATAACGTGGCCCTGCAGATACTCCAGGATGAGGTTGAGCATGAGGAGGATCTTCAGGCGCTGCAGGAAGATATCGAACTGATGCTCGTTCGCCGCAGCTGATAAGAGGTCAAAGGGTAGGGCGGTTGGCTGTTTTCTGGTCTGGCGCGACCGGCTAAAGCCTGTTTTTTAGACAGTGTTCACTATCAAGGTCGTTCCGCTCAACACTTCTGGGAGGTATTGTGCGGAGCTTTTCTCTGTAATTATGCTTAAAGCATATCCTGTCAACACGTATCCCTCGGCTTTGCCGGTTGGTACGTGTTTTCTTATTGGCTAATGAATCGAAAAAATATTGATATCATGCGAAGAGGTCGATGCCTTGCCCAGGGGCAACACGGGCAGGGTCCAGTGGTTTACTGGATGTCCCGTGACCAGCGAGTGGCCGACAACTGGGCACTTCTATGGGCCCAGCAGGAAGCCCTTATTCATCAGAAAGGGCTGCTTGTGGTCTTCTGCATGATTCCCGATTATCCCGGGGCTACATCGCGCCACTACAGTTTCATGTGCAAGGGCCTGGAGGAATTGCGTGGCAAACTCAATCAATACAACATCGACTTTAGGATACTCGAACAGAGCCCCGAAGCAATACTCCCTCAATTTTTGGCCACGATTGACGCCCATTTGCTGGTCAGCGATTTCGATCCGTTACGGATCAAACAGCAATGGAAGAAAAAGCTGATCGCCTGCCTGAAAATACCGCTGCATGAGGTGGATACCCACAACATTGTTCCTGCCTGGATCATCTCCGACAAAAAGGAGTATGCCGCATACACTCTCCGTCCTAAGATTAAACGGGTCCTGGATGACTATTTAACGGATATTCCCGCAGTCCAGCCGCACCCGTTCAACTGGAATAAGGCACCCTTGGAGGTTCCTCAAACTTTCCCTGGAGAAAGCGTTGCCTGCCAAAAGACGGAAGCCTATCCCTGGATACAGGCTGGAGAGGCCGCCGCCCATCTGGCCGCCTTGAATTTTGTGCAGCAGAGGCTGGGAAATTATACCAAGATTCGTAACAATCCTTGCCTAGACGGCCAGTCGGGACTGTCTCCCTATCTTCATTTCGGTCAGTTGTCCCCGCAGAGATTAGCTTGGATGGTCTCCGGTTCTGCCCTGCCTGCCGATACCAAGGAAGCGTTTTTTGAAGAACTTGTTGTCCGCAGAGAACTTGCCGATAATTTCTGTTATTACGAGCCGGCTTATGACCGGGTTGCAGGTTTTCCGGATTGGGCCCGCAAAACACTGGACCAGCATCGGAACGACAAGAGAGATTATGTCTATTCATTGACTGAACTTGAAAAGGGAACCACTCACGAAATGCTCTGGAACGCCTGCCAGCAGGATCTCGTCCAGAGCGGCAAGCTCCATGGTTTTTTGAGAATGTATTGGGCCAAGAAGATACTCGAATGGACACCTGATCCAGAAATGGCACTCGAGTATGCCATAACGCTCAATGACCGCTACTCTCTGGACGGTCGCGACCCAAACGGCTATACGGGTATTGCCTGGTCTCTGGGAGGAGTGCACGACAGGGCCTGGCCTGAACGTTCTGTGTTTGGCAAGATTCGTTACATGAACGAGGCAGGCTGTCGCCGCAAATTTGATGTTGATGGTTATATTGACACTGTTTTAACAAGGGCTGATGTTTGTTTTTGTTCCAACGCTCTGCGTGGGAACGAGAGAAACAAAGATGAACGGTAATAATGATGGGGTATCCTGTGAGAAGCATTGGTGTGTCATTGATTCTTAAGGACTGAATTGCCAAGTCAACAGTTATTGGAACTTTGTTGACCAAAGAGGGGGAAGATACTGTTACTCTGTCCCCATAGCCTTTTTTATGGCGGCTACGTCGCTATGAATCGTGTTGCTGAATACGTCGTAGCGATTAGGCTGGC
>CAITZN010000657.1 GCA_903896915.1 uncultured bacterium | reverse complement strand
GCATGCTCCCGGGTCGACACCAGCAGATGGAATGGCATCTCGATACAAGTCGGTTCGGGTATGGATACGGTTGGCTCTTTCCCCACGCCGAAGTTGTTTCAATCGGTGCTTATGGCGATGTCAACAACCTATCCGCGCAGACTTTAAAAAAACGGCTGCTCTCTTGGGCTGGGAATCAAGGTTTTATCCTCAATCCCGACACCATCCGTGCCGGCCTCGTTAATTACGATTATCGCGGTGTTCACTTTGACCGTACCTGGCTGGTTGGTGATGCTGCCGGCCTTGCATCAGGACTCACCGGAGAGGGGATCTATCCGGCTCTGGTCTCCGGTCAAGTTGTGGCCCACATGATCCTTGATCCTGGGTATGCAGCTACTGAACTGACTGGACTTGCAAAAAAACATAAACTTCATAGACAAATTATAGCTTTAGCCCGAAAGCAGCGCCATCTCTGTAGCCTGTTGATGGAGGTGTTCGTTGGACTTTTGCGCCTGAAAATACTTGATTTCCACGCTCTGGAAATGGCAGATTAAATCAATTTTTTTAAACACCCCTTTTATCCGCACTGGAAGACATGACTACCAGACAAAAGAACATCTTCTATAATAGCCTTTTCCTGGCAGGTTGCGGCGGTATTCTTCTTTTTCTCCTCTTTGCTCCCCGAGAAACCACAAAGTCGCTGCCCCATGATCAGAATCATGAACGATTTATGTCGATGAATAAAAAGGAGGCAGAAAAATTTTGCGAGACCTGCCACAACCCAAAAGGCCAAGCGCCACTGCCCGAAATGCATCCTCCTAAATATCGCTGTCTCTTTTGCCATAAACGAAAATAACAACCACCGAGCGCGTATGATTACGACCCAAGACGTCTATTATGTTTCCGGATCCACCGCCATCCTTGCAGAAGACATGGGCAAGGCACTGTTGGCACAGTTTCAAGAAATCAGATTTCGTGAGGAGAAAATTCCCTTTATCCATAGCCCTGACGATGCAAAAAAAGCCTTAGCCCATATTCTCCGGCAATCAGAAGGGGCGCAGCCCCTTGTGTTCTGCACAATTATGGATCAGGAAACCAGAGACGTCTTTAATTGCCCGCAGGTAAGATTCTTTGACATTTTTCTTAATACTTTGGAATTGCTTGAAAAGGCTCTGGACTCAAGAGCTTTACGGGAACCTGGTTATTCCAGGCATTTCACCATTTCCAAGATGGATAAACGGGTTGATGCCATCCATTTTTCACTTGAGCATGATGACGGGACCCGAACTGCTGAGTATGACGAAGCTGAGATAATCCTCATCGGCGTCTCCAGATCCGGTAAAACCCCGGTCAGTATCTATCTGGCTACGCACATGGAATTGAAAGCTGCCAACTTTCCGTTAACATCAGACCATCTTGACCAGTATGAGCTGCCTAAGGATATTGTTCGCAACCGTAAAAAGGTGGTAGGCCTGACCGCATCGCCCCAATATCTCCACAACATCAGGGAAAAACGATACGCCGGCTCTACTTACGCCAGCATTGCCAACTGCACCCGTGAACTCCAACAAGCCAAGCAACTGTTTATGCGCCACAATATAAGAATTCTAAACGTCGAGGGGCGGTCGATCGAAGAGATCGCTGTCCAGGCGATTCAAATTATTGGTCTTGCCAAGAAGCAAAGGCAAGGCTCACGGAGTAGGGATTTTACGGCTTACTCGTGATTTTCCCAGATTCGTGAGATCAGAGGAGAGCGACCTTGAAAATTATATTTTGGATGAAGTAGGCTTTTTTTTGGAATTATTTCGCGTTTTGAACTGGGTTATATTGAGGTCGGTCAATCCAGTAGGGGGCTGAAATACCGACCTGGTATGCCTTCAGTGCTT
>CAITZN010000656.1 GCA_903896915.1 uncultured bacterium | reverse complement strand
CCAATTGCGCACCAAAACGGGAATAAAAATGGGCTTCTAGCTGGGAGGCCAAGGCGATTTCAGGAACCAGCACCAGTGCGGTACGCCCTTGGGACAGAGCATGCTGCACCGCCTGCAGGTAGACCTCGGTCTTGCCGCACCCGGTTACACCAAAAAGCAAAAAAGGCGCAAAAGTGTGACTGGTAATCGCCGGCAAAATGGCGGACAGGACCTGTTGTTGTTCACCTGTGAGACACTCTGGCGCCGCATGGAATTGTGGTGGTTCACCGAACGGATCGCGGTAGATCCGTTCGGTCTCCTCCTTAAGAAGCCCCTGCTCCAGCAATCGTTTTAACCGAGGCCCAATGCCTGGATACTGTTGGGTTAATGTAACCCGAGCCACCGGTTGCCGGTTGGCAGCAAAATACAGCTCGAGAAAAAGGGTCAGCGCCTTGCTCTCTGCCTTTTTGAACAAACAATCAGCTTGCTGTTGCAGGATCTCGAGAATTTCAGTTATCACCTTTCCGTCACACGTCTGCGCCAGGGGCTGCAAAAGAGCTCCGGGAGAGATCACCGCCTGCGTCTTCGGCTTGACCTCGGAGGTCAAAAGCATCGGCTCGATGGTCACGAGATGCTGTTGTTCCAGTTTTTGCAAAAAACTCCGGTCAGCAGTTTCACGCCATAGCCGCCGGACCGTTCCCGGCTCGAGTTTACCGTTTTTCACCAGCGGCTCCAGCCAGTTTTCGAAACGCTGCCCTTCCCCAGCAACGAATTCAGGCGTCAGGTTGGCTATACCACTCTCCGTCAGGAGTACCTGACGGCCACTCCTGGAGCCTGGGGCTAAAGGGAGGGCAGTCCTGACCACCTCGCCGAGGGGATAAAGGTAATAACGAGCAATCCACTGATAAAAAGGAATGAGTGCAGCCGGAAAAAAGGGAGTTTCGGTAAGGACGGCAGCAATGCGTTTGAGGGCAAAGACCGGTTGATCTTCGCCTGGTGGGGCGGCCGTGCCCAGCACATAGCCGGTGACCTGGCGGTTGCCCAGGGGCACAAGTACACAACAGCCCGCAGGGATTGCCTGCGTTCTCCCTGCGGGCTGTTTATAGGTCAGGCTGGCAGCAAGCGGTGCGTCCACCGCAATTTCATAAAGTTCTTCCACCTACCTTGCTTCCAGATTGGAATTATTTTTTTGGGGCGTTTTCGAAAACCGAGAGCAAATACTCACGGAAAGGTTTGCCCAGTGAATTATGACTGAGAGCAAAATCAACAATGGCCTTTAGGTAGCCCAATTTATCGCCTGCATCGTAGCGCTTGCCGTTGAACTCATAGGCATACATGCCCCGCTTGTTGGACAGGGCCAACAGGGCGTCGGTAAGCTGGATCTCGCCGCCATGACCTGGAGTTGTCTTTTCCAGAAAATCGAAGATTTCCGGCATCAGCAGATAGCGGCCGATGATGGCCATATTGGATTTGCAAGTGCCGGGCGCCGGCTTTTCCACCATGCGGTCAACCTTGAAGGTCCGTTCGAATTCGGTAGGCAGGCCCTCGACAATGCCGTACTGGTGGGTCTGGTCCATGGGCACCTGCTGAATGGCAACGATCGATTCACCCACCTTTTCATAGAGCTCGATCATCTGCTTACAACAGGCCACCTTGCTCATGACCAGGTCATCGCCGAGCAGAACCATGAAGGGTTCGTCGCCAATAACATTACGGGCCATCCAGATGGCATGCCCGAGACCCAGCGGCTCTTTCTGCCGCACAGAGATAATATCGATCAGGTTGGAAATATTGACCAGCTCTTCAAACATCTGATCTTTTTTCCTATCCTTGAGCACCGTTTCCAAATGGAAATCATAGTCGAAATGGTTTTCGATGGCCGATTTCCCGGCGCTGGTGATGAATATAATCTCCTCGATACCTGAGGCCACCGCCTCCTCGACGATATACTGGATGGTGGGACGATCGACAATGGTGAGCATTTCTTTGGGAATAGCCTTGGTTGCCGGTAAAAATCGCGTTCCCAATCCCGCCACCGGGATAACGGCCTTTCTGATTGCTTTCATTTGGTCCTCGCTATGCGACTATATTTCAGATGTGATGGCCAAAAAATTCAAGTATACAAGCCTGTACATGCAACAAACAAAATGATTGTACTCCGAACCACTGTGCATCCTCAATAAAATTCCCATAATTTCATGCATCTTTATTATCCTCCCGCCCTGCCGGTCAGTGAACAGCGGGATTTAATCGTTGCTGCTATTCGCGACCACCAGGTTCTTATCATTATCGGTGACACCGGCAGCGGCAAGACCACCCAGCTACCCAAGATGTGCCTGGAGGCGGGACGTGGCGTCAATGGCATCATCGGCTGTACCCAGCCGAGGCGGATCGCAGCCCTGTCGGTAGCGGAAAGAGTGGCCGAGGAGATCAAGGCTCCGGCCCAGGTTGGCTACAAAATCCGCTTCCATGATCAGACCTCGAAAGAAACCTTGATCAAATTCATGACAGACGGCGTACTGCTTGCTGAAACCCGCCAGGACCAGCAACTGCGCCACTACGACACCCTGATCATCGACGAGGCCCATGAACGCAGCCTCAATATCGATTTCCTGCTCGGCTACCTGAAAAATCTCCTGCCGGCCCGGCCGGATCTGAAACTGATCATCTCGTCGGCTACCATTGATACCGAGAAATTCAGCCGTCATTTCGACCAGGCCCCGGTGATATCGGTTACCGGCCGCACCTACCCGATCACCACTCTGTATCGCGAGGTGAATGAAGAGGAAGATGAGGAAACAGTTACATACGTTGAACAGGCCATTGCCGCCATCGAAGAGCTGGCTACCCTGCCTGCTGGCGGCGACATTCTCGTGTTCATGCCGACCGAACGCGACATCACCGACACCCTGGACGGCCTGCAACGCTTTGCAGACAGCCACCTGTTGTTGCCGCTCTTCGGGCGCCTGCCGGCCGCAGATCAGCGCAAGATCTTCCGGCCCTCGCCCAAACGCAAAATTATTGTCGCCACCAACGTTGCCGAGACTTCAATTACGGTGCCAGGAATACGGTATGTGGTCGATTCGGGACTAGCCCGCATCGCCCGCTATAACCCCCGTACCGGCACCACCAGCCTCAAGGTGAGCCGAGTCTCCCAGGCCAGTTGTCAACAACGCCGCGGACGCTGCGGCCGTACCGGTCCCGGCACCTGCATCCGTCTTTACAGCGAAGAGGATTTCCTCTCCCGTGAAGACTTCACTGCCCCTGAGATTCAGCGCGCCAACCTAGCCGAGGTCATCCTCCAGATGATCAACCTCAAACTGGGTGATCCCGGCAAATTCCCCTTTATCGATCCGCCGCCTTCTATCGCCATCCGGGAGGGCTACCGCCTGCTCAGGGAACTGGGGGCCATAATCGGCGACAACCATCTCACCGCCAATGGCCGTTTGATGGCCCGGCTGCCCCTTGATCCCCGCATCTCGCGTATCATCATTGAAAGCGGCACGCTCGGTTCAGTACGGGAAATCACCATTCTGGCTGCAGCCCTGTCCATCCAGGATCCGCGCGTCAGGCCGCCGGACAAAGAGCACAAGGCCGACGAGGTCCATCGTCAATTCGTGGACAAAAAATCAGACTTTTTAACCCTGCTCAACATCTGGAACGCCTTTTTCGTTCCTG
>CAITZN010000655.1 GCA_903896915.1 uncultured bacterium | reverse complement strand
TGGCATCGCGGGCATTGGTGACCAGATTGAGCAGGATTTGGTCCATCTGGCTGTTGTCAGCCATCACTATTAATTCCTTATCGTGCTGATGTTTGCGAAGTTCAATATCCTCCCCGATCAAACGCAGCAGAAGTCGTTCCATGCCATCAACCACATCATTCAAGTTGATAGGTTTGGGGTTGACGACCTGCTTGCGGCTGAAAACCAAAAGACCCTGTGTCAATCGGGCTGCCTTTTCAGCGGCAGAAAGAATCGGATTGATATAGTGGACAAGGGTCGGGTCGTGCTCAATTTTCCTCTTGAGCATGGCGCTATACCCGCTGATTACCGTAAGGATATTGTTGAAATCATGAGCAATGCCGCCAGCGAGCGTTCCCAGTGCCTCCAGTTTCTGGGATTGACGTAGTTGTTCTTCTAATAATTTCTTCTCGGTAATATCTTCAAGAACTCCATTTATCCATTTCACGGCTTGGTTTTCGTCATAAACTGCCTGGGCACTGCATGAAATCCAGATGGGGGTGCCATCTTTTTTCTTCAGTTTCAGCTCTCTGTCCACCACAGAACCTATCCGTTCCAACTCTTTGACAAAAGCGACCCGGTCGGCACCGTCCTGGTAGAAATCGGCCACCGGCGTTTGCAGAAATTCATCAAGCGAATCGAATCCGAACAACTTCAGCATCGCAGGGTTTGCTTGCAGGTATGTACCCGAAGCCCCACCAGTATTGCGATAAACACCGACATTGAGATTATCGACCAGGGAATGGTACTGCTGCTCGCTCTCTTTGAGTTGTCTTCTCGCCTGTTCACGCTGACGAATATTGGCAAGAAGAATGATGATGAAGCCAGCGAGGAGGAACACACCTCCACTCAATACCCAGACAACGGTTTTGGAAATGGTGTAAAAAGTTGAGGGCTGGTTGATAACCGTACTCTCGGCAGGCAAATTCTTGGGTATAATGCCGAAACGTTGCATCTGTTTGTAGTCAAACATGTATTGGCTTGGGCTCTGCATCACCACCGGGATATTCTTCGGTTGCTCACCTTTAATAATTCTTGCCGCCAGTTCAGCGGCCATCTTCCCCTGTTCAAACCCATTGGTAAGTTTGCCGCCGATTATGCCGTGGCCCAAGCTGAAATCCCAAGCGCCATAGACCGGAACCTTCGATGCGTCGCTGATCAGGGCCGCACTTTCGTCATATTCGAAAATCCGGCTGATACCGTCACGGAAAAAAATTGTGTACAATACGAGTGTGTCGCTGGGCAAACGGGAGACCCGTTCCAGCAAATCCTCCATAGAAATATCACTCAAAAAATCAAAGGCAACCCGATGTTCATATAACGGAGTTACTGCTGAGATTTCCCTGAAAACCTGTTGACCGGTTACCGAGGTGTCAACGATGACCACGATCTGTTTCGTGGCGGGATGGAGACGGAGAAGCAAATCGATGTTGACCTTAAAATCAACCGTCTCGCTGACACCGGTATACAAATCGTGACCGCTGAGTTCATCAGGCTGGAAATAATTAACCCCACAGAAGACGGTCGGCACTCCGCCGAAAACCTCATCGCGATAGGTAAGGAGAAAATTGAAGGCATCGTTGTCGGTGGCAATTATCACATCAAAGAATATTGCAGAGAATTTTCTTTGATAGGTTTTGCGGAGCTGATTGAAATAGTCAGGATCGGTTGTCCATTTCATCCCCATGTACTCGGTGTAGACCTTGACGTGCTCGCCTTGTGGTGTCAGGATGGAGAGCACGCCCTGGGTCTCGTCATCGGTCCATTTGTATCCTTGATGATACGAGTTCAGCAGGAGAATATTTTTAGGTGGCCGCAGCGTTTCCGCACGTAGAGGGAAGGCATAACAAAGAATCAGGAACGGGAGGAGATACCAAAGCAACCCATGTCGGTGCATCTCTGTTCTCCGTTAATAATAGGGGGTAAACCCAGCCCGCGCCTCCTCCGTCTCCAAACAGCCCGGAAAAATGTGCCGGCTGGGGCGTATATGCTGACAGTGCAAAAAAAACTGCTCCGTCAACTCATTCAAATTTTAAACACACCGACCAGCCTGTTCAATTCGTTTGCCATCTTAAGCATTTCGTCCGCATTGTTTTTGATCTGTTCGCTGCTTTTTGAAATCTCCATCGAAACGTTGTTGACTTGAGCAATATCCTTGGCCATAGAACCGGATACTACCGAACTCTGGCTGACGTTTTCGTTGACCTCCTGCAAACCCTGGCTGGCCTGTTCAATGTTCTTGGCAATTTCCTCGGTGGCAACGGATTGTTCGGTCACTGCAGAGGCTATGCTGGAGACGATTTCGTTAACATTGGTGATGACGCTGGTTATTTCCTTGATCTCATTGATTGAATCGGCGGCAGTTTGCTGCACACCCTCAATCTGCATTTTAATATCCTGGGTGGCAATGGCGGTTTGTTTGGCCAGCTCCTTGATTTCGTTGGCCACCACGGCAAAACCCTTACCTGCCTCGCCGGCGCGTGCGGCTTCAATGGTGGCATTGAGGGCCAGAAGGTTGGTCTGTGCGGAAATTTCGGTTATCGCCTCGGTTACCTTGTTGATTGCCTGGGCCGCTTGTCCCAGTTCGGTCATTTTGACTGAGGTAATGCCGGCCTGTTGCACAGCCTGTTTGGAAATGACATGGGCCTGTTCGGCGTTACGGGCAATTTCACTGATGGTGGCGTTCATCTCTTCCGCCGCAGTAGCGACCATGGCTGTATTGGTGGAGGATTGTTCCATCGCTGCGGCAACGTTGTTCAAATTGGCATTCATTTCCTCGGCTGCGGCAGCAACGGCATTACTGTACTCCGAACTCTCCCGCGCATTTCCCGACATGTCACGGGCTACCTTGGCCAGATTATTAGATGCTCCTTCCACCTCCTTGCTATTGGAAACGACCCCCCTGATGATCCCCTGCAGCTTTTCAATAAAGAGGTTGAAGCCCTTGCCCAGTTCGCCGATTTCGTCGTTAGCTTTGATCTCCAGACGCCGGGTCAGATCTCCCTCGCCCTGAGCAATATCCCGCAGACTTACGACCACATGATTGAGCCCCCGGACGATGCCGAAGGCAACAATCAGGATAATAGAAATAATGATGACGAAAAGAAGGCCTGCGCTTGCGGTCATTGCAATAAGTGATCGACGCACCTGACCGTTGATTTCAGCACTCAAATCACCGACATATTTGTCAATATTATCGATATAGACCCCAGTACCAACCCACATACGCGTTCCTGGAATCATTTCAGCATAACCAAGCTTGAGGGCATCCTGGTTTTCAGGCGGTTTGGGAAAGACGTACTGAACAAATCCGCCCCCTTTGCCGGCCTGTTCCATCAGTTCTCGGACAAAATAAACGCCGTTTTTGTCCTTTAAATCACCTAAATCTTTGCCCTGTTTCGCTTTCCCTGGTGGGAGCACCACATTGATCGTGTTCTCGTAGACAAAGTAATAGCCTGATTGATCTGTTTCGAAACGGATATCATCCACGAGTTTTCGTAGAATTTCAATTTGCTGCTGCTTGTCTTTCTCGGACTCAATTGCATGACCTAAAGCAATGGCTACCGAGTGAGTCGCCACTTTCAATTTGGCCTTTTGATCGTCAAGCATCACCGACCGGGTTTTATCAAGGCCCATATCCCTGACCTTGTGACTGTTAGCCACGGCAAACCACAACATCAACCCGAAGAGAAAGACAATGGAGAAAATGACAAGATACATTCTTCCTTTTACCGAGAAGCGATTCAGCATGGTTTCTCCTCATAAGTTATGGTGTATTCAACGGGACGGAGATGCATATTATCTGTCTATTTTTTCATTATATTTCAATTGATTTGTTTGTCAAAATCATAGTTCTCATTTTGTAAGAGTACCCCTACCGTACTACTAAATTTTTTCTAAAATCGGTGACCACCGTTCGGGTATCAATATGATTGCCCTCCTCTTTTTGATATTCTCATGATCGCTATCACATCGACCCCATAGTTTTGTT
>CAITZN010000654.1 GCA_903896915.1 uncultured bacterium | reverse complement strand
TGCAGGAATTGCCGGAAAGCATCAGGGAAACGCATGACGGCATTAATCGGGTTGTCCAAATAGTTTCTGCAATGAAGGCCTTCAGTCATCCCGGCAGCAGTGACAAGGTCGCCACTGACGTGAACCGCGACCTTGAAAACACAATTTTAGTGTGCCGCAACGAATGGAAATACGTGGCTGAAATGATCACCGATTTTGATCCAGACCTGCCTCTGTTACCATGCTATTCAGACCAGTTGAATCAGGTGGTCCTTAACCTGATTATTAATGCATCCCATGCAATTCAAGACCATAACAAATCAGATGGGCAGGGTACGTTAGGTCGCATTACCATTGTTACCCGCAAAAAAGGAGACTGGGTTGAAATCCAAGTTAGCGACAATGGTGGTGGAATTCCTGAAGATATACAGCCACGCATTTTTGATCCGTTCTTCACGACTAAGGAGGTTGGCAGGGGAACCGGGCAAGGGCTGGCAATCGCGCATGATATCGTCGTCAATAAGCACGGTGGTCGGATTAATTTTACTTCAAAACCTGGCCAGGGAACCACTTTTTCCCTTCACCTGCCAATCCTCTCTTGACCTACGCCAGTTTAATGTTCCTGGGTTTGAGTAAGTCCGTCAGGATGTTCTACTGAGGCTGGCTGGAAAATATTCGAGCCCCACGAAAGGGGGCTCGGAAGGAAAGGCTTCTAAACAGTTACGTCGACCTTGCCAGTGAGGCCAGCATCGTTTTCGTTGGCACCGCCTTTTTGATCATTGTTCGTGTTTTGTATATGGGTGAGACTGTAGGCAAGTTCCTCGAGAGCCGAAACTACACCATCCTTGTTTGTATCTTTTTCATCATACACCTTAGAATCATCTGATTTGGCTTTGCCTTGAGCGCCACCGGGGCCTTGCGCACCGCCAGCGGGTGGGGATCCACCCTGTTTTCCCATTTTTTCTATAGATGCCTCAATGTCGGCTTGGGTAACTTTGCCGGTGCCTTTCGTGTCAAGTGAACTGTACATTTTTTCAGCATCGGCCTGAGAAACCCCTTTGCTTTTCAGGCCGTCAACAAACTCTGTTTTGGAAAGAGTGTTATCATTATTGGCGTCGAGATCTTTCACCATCTTGGCGGCCATCTGTGATGAATCAAAACCTCTGCTCGATCCGATGCTGCTGATAGACATGCCCAATCTCCTCAATAATTATTTTGATAAATCATATGATTTCATCTTCATCTGCAACATAAAAGCAATGGATACTTTACAAGCAAGCAACGAGCATCCTAGGCAACACGGTGAAAGTACTGTTCGCAACAGCCTCTCCTAAAGTTAACAACACGTCACGGAAACAATCACCCGGTGCCAAGAGGAAGAAGAAGGGCACCGGCCGAATGCCTGACAAAGAGAATTTAGTCCTTAAATATAAGAAGTTAGACTTTTGGACGAATCCGTTGACTGTTGAGCCGTATATTGCTCCAATAATTGCTTAAGCTGGGAGATCTGGTCGTTACTGGATATAGCCTGATCAGCATTTGCGCCAGACTTATCATGCAGTGTCTTCATCATGGTATCCATCTCCGTCTTGTTGAGTGCACCATCTCCATTTGTATCATTGGTACTGATGGCATTTGTCGTTTCGACGGTTTGGCCGGTCATCGATGCAAAATCCTTTGCCCAGACATCGAGCTCGGTTTTGTTCAAGCTACCGTTGCTATCGCTATCGAGTTTCTTGAACATCTCTTCCGGACTTGGCCTCGAATTCGCTGTCGATGTCGATTCTGCGGCTTGATTCAACAT
>CAITZN010000653.1 GCA_903896915.1 uncultured bacterium | reverse complement strand
ATCGGTTTATTGCGTGATCAATGAAGAGACCAGTGAGAGTGTGAAGCTACCCATCGAACAGGTTCTAGCAGAAGGTGTGATCGTTGACGTGAGTAATCATGTCTTGCTAGTTGCCCGGGACGGTCAATGTCGGCCGGTGACGGACAGTTGGTCCCCCATTTATAACGACACCGGGGATATCACCGGCGTAGTACTGGTGTTTCGCGACCAGACCAGAAAAAAAGCCATGGAGCTGGCACAGATAGAGATCGGCAAACGTTACAGTAATCTGGTCGAAAATGTTAACGATTTCATTTGGGAGACCGATCCCGAACATCGGTTCACCTTTGTCAATAGTCGGGTCACGGCCATGCTTGGCTACTATCCTGAAGAGATCATCGGCAGGCCTTGGGATACTTTTCTCTGTGCGGATGAAGCCACTGCTGACAATTCAGCCCTCAGTCGCGCCCATTTTCAACCATACAGTATGAGCTGTCAAACCTGGATCAGGAAGGATGGCGGCAAGGTGATCTTTGAATCAAACGCTTCGGCGACCTTTGACCAACAAGGACGCTTTCTTGGCTATCAGGGAATCAGTCGGGATATCACTGGCCGCCGATTAGCTGAGGAAGAACAAGAAAAGCTACAGGGGCAACTTCATCAGGCCCAAAAGATGGATACCATCGGTCGGCTTGCCGGTGGGGTAGCGCATGATTTCAATAACATGCTGACTGTAATCTGCAATTATGCGGAAATGTCGTTGGAAGAAATCGAGGTGGATCATCCCCTTCGCAAAAGGCTCGCCGCGATCCATCAGGCAGCCCTGCACTCCGCAGATCTTACACGCCAACTGCTTGCCTTTGCCCGTAAACAAGTCATTGCTCCCCGGATTATCGATATCAACGATACCATCGAAGGGACGCTGAAAATGCTGCAACGGCTGATTGGCGAAAACATCACATTGGCGTGGAAACCAGGCAGCGAAATCTGGCCAGTAAAAATGGATCCAACCCAGGTCAGCCAGATTCTCGCCAATTTGGCTGTTAACGCCCGTGATGCCATTGTTGCAACGGGCCACCTGATCATAACAACCGACAATCTAGTGATTGATAAGGTCTACACTGCCAGTCGACTCGATTTTTCTCCCGGAGATTATGTGTGTATTACGGTGAGCGATGACGGGGTAGGCATGAATAGTGAGATCATTGCTAGTATTTTTGAACCGTTCTTCACCACCAAGGGAGAAAATCAGGGAACCGGCCTCGGCCTGGCGACCGTGCACGGAATCGTTTACCAGAATGGTGGCTTTGTCAATGTCTACAGCGAACCGGGACAGGGCACGACCTTCCGAATCTATTTACCCAGGATGGATGCTGCTGCCGAGGATTCCTTACCTCCTCAAGTCGGCGATGCGGTACGAGGCAATGAAACCATATTGATTGTCGAAGATGAAATCACCATTCTTGAACTCAGCACCGTTATCCTGAAAAATAAAGGTTACAATGTATTGGTAGCCGACACGCCGAATACGGCCCTGGAAATTGTCCGAACCCAAGCAGGATCGATTCATCTAGTAATTACCGATGTGATTATGCCGCAAATGAACGGCCGTGCCCTCATGGAACGAATTGCCCAGTTGCAGCCAGGGATTAAATGTCTTTTCATGTCGGGGTACACGGCCGATATCATCGCCCGACAAGGAATCCTCGAATCTGGCTTGCGGTTCATCGAAAAACCCTTTTCGGTCATCGGGCTATGCAGCAAAGTGCGAGAAGTGCTTGATCAGGGATGAAACCCGTCCGATTCATGAGGCTATCACTTACAGAATATAAAGAAACGGACGATTGCCTACGAACGCCTGAACCGTTTGGATAGCCCCTGGAAATCCGGTACACAAATGGTTTTAAATACATCAAGTCTCATTCAGGGCAAATGGCCGAAATTCATGACAGGATTGCCGAAAGCCTATCGTT
>CAITZN010000652.1 GCA_903896915.1 uncultured bacterium | reverse complement strand
TATCCTCGACCAGATCGATCGAAAAAGGTTTAGCCAACGCCGCTACGAAATCATACTCGGCATAGCGCAGCATGGCTTCATTCCCGCCATCGCCGCTGATGGCAACCATGGTCGCCTCTGGATCGAGCGCCTTTATCTGGCGCGCCGCTTCAAGCCCACCCATGCCATCGTTCACCCACAGATCAAGCAATACTAGATCAAAACCATTGCGGGATTCGAGCTTATCCCGGTAGAAAGCGACCGCTTCTTCACCATTGACGGCCACGGTGACCTCACAGCCATAATGCTCAAACATCTTTTTATTGATCAGCCGCATCATCTCTTCGTCATCCATGACCAGCACCTGTCGACCACTCCCCTTTCCCTCAAAAAATCTTGGATCTGTTACGACCCCATTCTGCACAGGAAAATAGAGATAGACCGTGCAACCACCTCCCGGAGGTGAATCGATCCATATGAATCCACTATGTTTTTTGACAATGGAATGAACAATGGTCAGTCCTAACCCCATCCCTTTCTGTGCACCCTTCTGCTTGGTCGAAAAATAGGGATCAAAAACCTGATCGAGAAAACGAGGGTCGATGCCTGGGCCGGAGTCCTGAAAGGCGATGCGAACAAAATCACCACTCACAATAGGTTGTCCGGTTCGAGCAGCCTCTTCAATGCCGTCGACCCTGTCCATGGTCACTTCAATGCGACCCTCACCACGCATAGCATCGACCGCGTTCCTGGAGAGATTCGTAAAGACCTGACGGACAAGGGCGGGATCCAAATTGATGGAAAGCTCTTCCTCTCCGATACTAAGATGAGAGCTGATGTTGGTGCCGACAAGATCCTGCTGCAACACCTCGTCAATCAGACTCCGCAGACGAACCTGAGACTTTTGCGGCAGATACGTATTGGAGAAAGTTGTAAACTGGCGGATCAACTGCACGGTAAGATCAAGGGCCTTGCCTGTTTCGCTGAGGAGCCCCTTGACCTGGTCGTCACGGCAGATATAACGGGCCATCTCGACATTGCCGTTGATGATGGTCAGCAAATTATTGAAATCGTGGGCTATACCGCTAGCCATCAGCGACATGGCATCCAGTTTCTGAATGCGCTGCAACTCCTTTTCCAGCTGCCGTTGCCGTTGTTCCAAAGCCTTACGACGGCTGACATCCTGCAGAATACCGACGATAAAAAAGGTATCATCCTCCGCCATTGGCACAAGATTGCAGATTACCTGACGATCCTCCAATTGGACAGGATCCTCATAACTAAACACCAGAGGCTGCAAGGAGTCTGGCGGTGCGAGCTGTGAAAGCCAATCCTCCATCCGTTCTCCAGCTGATTGCGACAACAGTTTGGCAAGCGATCGGCCCAGCACTTGAGCTTCCGGCAGGTCTAACAGCTCGACAGCAGCGCTGTTGGCCATTACGATGCGGCCAGCATGGTTGAGTTCCACCACGCCCTCGCTCATTTTCGCCAAAACAATCTCTTGGTGCTTCCTGCTGACCAGCAGTTCGCGGGTGACCTCGCGTGAATAGAGCCCGGCCATTCCTTCGATACTGCATCCTTTCCGCTGATTGGCTTGAAATTTTTTGAGCGCTGCTTTGAGGTGAATCGTCATCGTGGCAGCAGGGCCCTTGGCAATGCAGACATCAGCCCCGATCCGCAGGGTATGGTCATCGTCCTCCATGGCAACGCCGGAGAGGACCACCAAAAATATATCTTCTAACTCTTTGGTATTGCGGATGATATAACAGAGCTTTTCTCCATCGATCTTAGGCATAATCAGATCGGTGAAAATAACGTCGGGACGATGCTGACTTATACAGTCCAAGGCCTCAAGACCGTCTTCGGCTATCTGGACAATACAGCCCTCGGCCTCGAGGACGTAACTGACTATTTTCCTGATGACCGGACTATTATCGACAACCAATGCACGTATCTCAGCCATTAGCGAGCAGCTCCCTGACAGTTGTGGCAAGCTCGCGGACATCGAAGGGTTTGCTGAACACTCTGTCCGCTCCCAATTCCTGTGCCGCCGGCAGATAGGCATCCGGGCCAATGCGACCGCCGCCGGAAATGGCTATGATCTTGACCAGAGGATATTCCTTTTTCAATAAGGTTATGGTTTCAAGCCCTTCCTGCTCGGGCATGATCAGGTCAGTGATGACCAGATCCGCCTGCTGCTTCCGTTGCTGGATCATGCCCTCACGACCATCTGCCGCCTCAATGACCTCATGACCAGCCCACTCCATTACCTGGCGAAGCAGTATCCGTATCTGATCGTCATCGTCAATAATTAAAATCCTCATTGCACCCCTCTGTCCTTATTAGGCAGGACGTCCCTAATGGCAGTCGCCAGCAGCCGCATATCCACCGGTTTGGCCAAGAACCGACGCACCCCGGCCTTCTGGGCCTCTTCCGGCGTCACCGCCTCGCTGTACCCAGAACAGAGGATGATGGGCAGGCCCGGATGCATGGCATTGACTCTGGTTGCCAACTGTAATCCAGTCATTCTCGGCATGGTATGATCAGTAATCAACAAATCAATGTGCTCCTGTCCCTTGGTGAAATAGTTTAAGGCCTGTTCGGGGCTGGTTGCCGGCAACATCCGATAGCCGAGATAGGATAACATTCCAGTACGCATTTTCACAATATCCTCTTCATCATCGACAAAAAGGATCGTTTCGGTGCCACGTGGCAAAGAAACAATCTCGTCATCCTTGCCGGCAACCTCCTGCACCCGCGGGAAAAATACGGTGAACACCGTACCCTTTCCCAACTCAGATTTAACGTCGATAACACCATCATGGGAAACGATAATCCCATGGATTACGGCCAGCCCCAGTCCGGATCCTTCTCCGACTTCCTTGGTGGTGAAAAAGGGATCAAAAATCCGTTCAAGTGTTTCAGGAGGAATCCCCCCCCCCGTATCCTGAACCGTAAGGACAACATATTTCCCCGGAGCCAGATCGTTATAACGGAGTTGTTCCGCCCTGCCGGTCTCGATCTCCCGCAGTGACACTTCGATGACACCGATTTCGTTCTCAAGGGCCTGAGCTGCATTGGTACAGAGATTCATCAACACCTGCTGGATCTGACCTGGGTCGGCAGAGATCATGCCGATATCCTGGGCCACAGCAACCTTGAGTTCGATGGTTGCCGGAAACGAGGATCGCAACAGACGACAGACCTCTTTGACCACCGGGGCAATCATAAGATTTCTCCGTTGATTGGTCGTCTGACGGCTGAAGGCCAGGATCTGACCGACCAGATCTTTGGCCCTGTTGCCGGCTCTTTTGATGGCCTGAATATGGTCGGCTATTTCCTCAAAGGTGATTGGTGGACCGCCAAACGGATTATCCCCAACCTTTTGGATAGGTAGGCGATAGAGCAACAGATCGGCATTACCGAGGATAGCACCGAGAATATTATTAAAATCATGGGCAATGCCGCCGGCAAGGGTGGAAATCGCCTCCAGTTTAGAGGCATGGACCAGTCGTTTTTCCAGGTTGCGCTGGTGGCTGACATCCTTGGCGGAATGGACAAAACCGACGATCTGGTCATCGCTGATAATCGGGACGCAGGAAACCGAAAGAGTGCGCCCGATATAACGATGTGAGACTTCATGCTTATGGGTTTTTATTTCGCCGCAGATCGTCCGAATAGGACACTGCGGACAGGGCATTTCGGTACCGGCAAACAGTTGGTAACATTTTTCCCCCTCAATAATACCCGAACCGTCGACTGAGAGCAGTTGCACGGCGGCGCGGTTGCCCTTAACGATGGTCAGATCGGTATCGAGAATAAGAATGGGATCAATGACGGCGTCAAAGGTGTGCCACCACTCATTGAGCGAGCGCTGCAGGGCCTGCTGGAGAGCCTGCTGCGGAAGGGATTCGTTTTGGGCGGCAGCGTCGTCATGATTTCCATCAACCGTAAGAGGCTCAGGGGCCGCCGAACCGGAACTGGGTGGGGTGGAGGCCTGCAATTGCATGCTTTGCAGACACCGAAGACGAGGCCGGATCGTTACGAAATATAATAGAGCAAGTCCGGCATATCCGGCCAGGAGAAAAAAAATAATGGTCAACAATAAGGTGTTCATCGCACCGTTCCTGAAAGAAGAGGGGTTCGTTGTCTAAAAATCCTTTCCCGGAAGAAACGGACCGTCTCTCTTCGACGATCCACAATTCGCACCTGTTCGGGAATAAGATCGGAAATAGCGTTTCGCATAATAGACATCTTGTATTCTATATTGGCCGCAAACCTGTTGTCCAGATACCAGGCGTAAAAAAGACCGAAAAACAACCCAGGAGGCGTAAAACCTTCGCCGGGATTGACAACGCGGGTATACATTCGTTCTTCCTGCTGCAAGCGATACATCCGTGACAGCTGCAGATAGGTATCCATATCTTCAGATTTAAGGAAACTGACCAGCTGCTCACGCTCCCTGACCTGTAACCTGAAAACCCGGCCGACGACATCATCTTGGAACTTCAGGTCAACCATTTCCTTTTTCTGAGCATAGTTGCCGAGGAGCGATTGCCCGAGGGCCACCAGAAAAACCATCTCAAAGCGGCTGATGTCTTCAGCCTGATCCTGTCGTATCTTAATCCGTTGATCATGCGGATCGTAGAAGGAAAAGATATTATCCCATTCCTGGCAGCGCTTCCAGGATTCCGGTTCAACCAGGGTTATCCCGCGGATGAACTGTAGATGATCCAAGGGAATATCGGGATGAGACCAGATGATTTCCACTACCCAATCAAGCAGCCCTTGCCGATCGTTTTCGGTCATCTTGACCACTGCCAGGGATCCAGCCTGAATCACCTCGGTGCTCAGATAATGCAACAGCGATCTAATTTTCTCATAACGCAGACTGGGTGCGAGCCGAGGGGTATATTCGACGCTGGAGAGAAATTCGGCTTTGGGCAGCTTTTCCAGGCAGGCTGGTTTATCGAGGAAACCGGCCTGTTGCAGGGCCCAAAGACCTTTAACCGCCATGGCCAAGGCGTCAGGATCATGCTGAATGACCCCACGTTGTTGCAACTGCTCTTCTGAAAAAATCCTAGCTTCCACCGATCCAAACCCCAAGGCTCGAACCCGGTTCCGATCAATATAGATCGGCTCCTTGTTTTCCAGGGCATACCGTTGCAAAACCGAACCGGGGATATCGCTCAGATCAAGCGATATAACATGTGAGAACAAGTTGAAGACACCGCCAGGGATATTATGATGGTAAGCCCAAATTAAATCGGAGACATAAAATTTTCGATCAGGAGCCTCACGGGTCGCATCGGTCTCTCCTTTCTGCACCCAAATATTGGCGACCAGCACCTTAAGGGCCTTGGTGTTTTTCCTGATCGCCTCGGCCAGTCCTGGCACCTGCAGAATAGGGATGATCGAGGTGTACAAGCTGCCCGGTGCAAAGAGAATAATATCTGCCTGTTGCACCGATTGCACCACCTCAGGCTGGAGGAATGGGTCGTAGCTGAATTCGACCATTACCCTATCGACCGGATACCCACGCCGGGCCATGCTCGATTTACATTCACTGGTCACCAGGACACCGTTACTGTAGAGCATCTGCAACTGAGACAAGGTGGTTGTGCATGGTAGCACGGAATTCTGCTTCACTCCCAAACAAACAGAGAGTTCGGCCAGCCCGCGAATAGTCGCCGTCCGTACAATCTGATGCGATGCCAGCAACTGGGTTTGAGTCAGTGATACGTCCAGTTGTTTATAGATAGCGCTGGCCAACAGCAGATTCCCCAGGCATTGCGGTCGGGATAAGGTTGGAGCCAGACGCTTGTCGGTGAAAAGCGAGGCGGTCAACTCCGAAAGATACCCCAGCAGCGGTTGCGGGAGATCGGCAAGGACTGCACGGGTATCCTGCAAAAATTGCAAAGGCGAGGCTGGACGGGTGATGAACCGGTAGTTGAAAATGGCGTGCAGCGCCGTAGCGCAGCATCCTGCAGCCACGTCGTCGAGACTATATTCCCTGAGCAGGTTCTCCCGCCGGATTGAGGAGACCAGCACATGACGAAGATCGCCAAGGGCAATCAGCGGCAGGTCTTTCTGCAATTCACCTGTGGAACCGCCATCGTCGGTCACACATACTACCGAATTGACCTGCGGGAACACCTGTTTTAAACCGGAGAAGGGGTTTTCGGCCCAACCTATACGCCTGGAATCGCCGCCAATAACATTAGAAAGCCCTGTGCCGCCGCCAAACACCACCACCTTGGTTGCGCTTGCATCAAGGGTTTCAATTTCCTTTTTCAACTCGGTAAACATCGAGGAGATTGTCGGCGAGAAAGTATCGGTGCCACTATCCAAAACAATAGAGGTGATTTTTTCAGCAAGACTGTCTTCGGAAAGGACGTCAAGGACTGAAAAACCTTTTGCTGTCAGTAATTCCAACTGCTTCTTGAGATGCTTTTGTCCTGCCATATCCTGTTATTTCCGAATATGAGGAAAAGACCTTGCCACCGCAACCTGCCGCCAAGATTTCATTGCTGTGCTGCCGCCAGCATCTGCTCCACCCTTATCAAATCGTTGGGGGTGTCGACCTCAACCGAATCGTGATTTGTCAACACCACTCGAATCGTATAGCCAAACTCAAGGGCGCGCAACTGTTCGAGCTTCTCAAATCGCTCCCACTGACCCTCGGGTAAACCGACAAAGGTGACCAGAAACCCTTTGCGGTAAGCGTAAAAGCCGAGATGTTTGTAATAAGTCGGTTGCTCCTTTTCTCCTGGATCACGCTGAAAAGGGATCGGAGACCGCGAAAAGTAAAGGGCATTGCCGTGACAATCGAATACGGTTTTGACGTGGTTGGGATCGATGATCTCTTCCGGTCGGATAATTTTGTAGATCAGGGTCGACATGGGCAGACCCGGATCCTCGATAAGGGGCCGTGCGACCTGCTCGACGATCTCCGCAGGGAACAGGGGCTGATCGCCCTGAATATTAACTATAACATCCTGATCGGAAATATCGATCTTCTGTGCCGCCTCCGCCAGCCTGTCGGTACCGGTGGCGTGATCGCGTCGTGTCATGACCCAGGAACCACCAAAGGCTTCCACTGCCTCAGCGATGCGTTCATCATCAGTTGCCACCACCACCCGGGAGAGCAACTCAACCTGCTGCGCCCGCTCAACTACATGCTGGATCATAGGTTTACCATTGATCAAGGCAAGCGGTTTTCCCTCGAAACGATTTGAATGGTAACGAGCTGGAATAATAGCGACTATCTTCGGTTCTGTTCGACTCATCAGCAATCCTGCATCTGGGTTGGAAACGGCAACATTATTTTGCTTTTATGCATAATCCCATGATACAGTGCGGTCAATTAAAAGGCAATCGCCAAACAAATCCATCAGGTTACATCTGGTATCCAACCCTTGCACAGCTCAAATCCACCCCTTGCCCTACTCGCCGATCCGCAATGCACTACCGACAGGGTGGCCAAGCTGGCGGCGTCTCTGGGTATTTCTCTAATCAGCGAGCCTCACGGCCAGGTGCTCCTGCTCCGCCTCACCCCGGAGCATCTGGAGCTATGCAAGCTGGGTGACCCCGAATTGCCTGGTGCTCTCTGGGTCGATTTTGAACGTCCCTCCGCCCGTCGGCGCCATTGTCATCCCGGCCAAGAACTCCTCGTGAAGGCGGCCAAGGTCCGGCATACCACAGGCCCTCTAGTCATCGACGCCACGGCCGGACTCGGACGTGACGGCTTCCTTCTGGCCGCTGCCGGCTGCCGGGTCTGGATGTTCGAACACAACCCTATCGTCGCCGCCCTCCTCCACGATGGCCTGGAACGGGCCGCCCGCTCACCCCATACCGCCGCTATCACAAATCGGATTCACCTGGTCGTTGGCAATGCCCTTAGGCATCTGCCCGAACTCGACGAACAACCAGATGTTATTTATCTCGATCCGATGTTTCCAGAGCGATCCAAATCCGCCAAAGTGAAACAGGACCTGCAGCTGCTGCAATTGCTTGACGACAACAACGATGCCCCGGAACAGTTACTCCTGGCGGCCTTGGCTGTCCGACCGAAAAAGGTGGTGGTCAAAAGGCCGCTCAAGGGCCCCTTGCTGTTGGGACGACCCCCTGCCTATATGCTTAAAGGCAAAGCGGTACGTTTTGATGTGTATGTGGGAACACCCAAGGAAATCTCAATTAAATAATCCAAGCAACTAAAACGAACCGACAAGGCGCTGGTAAAAATTGCTGCTTTTTAAAGTTCCACCTGATTCCCCAACTCGATAACACGATCCGGGGGCAACTTGAAAAATGAAGTGGCGTTCCAGGC
>CAITZN010000651.1 GCA_903896915.1 uncultured bacterium | reverse complement strand
GGGCTTGATGGTTTTCCAGCCCTTGTTCCAGCGGATCACCCCGTCACGCATCCAGTTCCACCCAAACAACCCCGGCCTGCTTCGGTGAGGGTCTTTTTGTTGATCGATTTTGTCGCTCACTGCATATCGTGGTCCATACCTATTCCAATAGGTATGGACGTTGACGCGGTCTTGCCGATGTCGATACTGTAATGCTCTACACGCATATCAAAAAAAGCTCAACAATCAAAACGTGTTGCAGTGCAATGTTTCATGCGATTGCAGGCTGGGCCAGGTCAAAAAAATTGTGTATTTCAGCATGAAAGGGTACTTTAGCCACATGAGATTATAGAACTCGCGACTTACCTTTTGCGAGGGTTCCCTTAAAGTGATTCCTGATTATCTGCCTACACTGCTGTCGCGGTACTCTCCTGGGAAAGTGCCGTGATGAACTGCGACGGAGAAAGAAAATGACACTGAGATGGACGACCGTGACGGCCATGTATTTCCTCGGGGTGATCCTTTCTGCACCTGCCCTTCATGCGCAAACGCAGACCCCGCAAATTCCTCTCGAAGTTGAAACCTGGCAGGGCACGGTGACCGTCGTCAATAGTTATCGTTCCGAGAGTGATAAGACCGAAGTGGTCAAACCGAACGGTCAAGAGGAGTGCTCTTTCACCCTGCGCGCCGTGGCTCGTTCCCGTGATGAGAAAACCACCAGATACATGGACTTTCAACTTTTGGCCGATGCCGGGGAAGAGCAACCGAACGGGTGGCGGGGAACAGCACGTGCGAACGTTACCATCAATGCGAGTTATTATACCCTGGACGTCAGGAAGAATGCGCAGTGTGGCGTACTGTCGCCGCCCAACACCTACGAGCAAGGCTATGAAACCACGACATCGGGAGACGGCGTCGGCCAGGGCGAAGTTCGATTTTTCCGGTACAGCGAGCCAGGCTCAAGTCGGGCGACCTGCCATATCGAGGCCGATGTCGAGCGTGAGGTGGCAAAGGTGCCGGAGGTGGGGCGCAGATGGGAAACGAAGAAGGGGAACGAGGCCGTCAAGCAGCAGTTCTCCCTCCGTGCGGGTTCAGTCAGTAATTTCTCTTTCGATTGCGACCCGCTAAGTACTTCCTACTCGGGCCAGAAGAAAAAACAGATGTCCCCCAATGCAAACGACATTGAGGTCGTAACCTGGAACATCCGTCGCGGTCCTGGAAAGACTGATGCGGTGGCCATCGACGGCTGCGCCCATCTCGTCAAGGGCGGAATAGCACAGCTTACAGCCAAGGGTAAGCCTCTAGGCGGGGTTTATTCCTGGAGTGCTAACCCCTCCTCTGTTTTTGGTGTTTCTGGTTCTGGCGAGAACGCGATTGTTGCAGGAGATGCCTGTGGCCGGGCCACGGTCGAGGTCGAGTACCGCACACCCGAGGGCAAATCAACCAGGGGCACCCTTCCCGGAAGCGTTGCCGAGGTGCGCTCGATCAACGGTGGTGCGGCTATTTCCCAGATTGGGCTTCGAGATGAAAATGGCAAAGAGGCGCCGCCGGTACGCATTCCGATCGTTCAGACCCCTCCTGAGGGGGATCTGCTCGATTTTCCCGCCGCTGATGCCAGCGTCGCCACCATCGCCAATGAGGGTTCCAGCCTGCTGATCCAGGGGCTGCATGTTGGCAAGACCACGGCCCAGGCGCAGACCTCCTGCCACGACAAGACCGGTCCGGTGCTTAATCTTGACGTCGTTCGCTGCACCAAGGAGACCATCGACAAGATGCTTGAAAAGGAGCAGAAAGTCCTCGATCGGTTCAATGAAAAGGCGAAGAAAGCCCAGGAACTGGTCGCAGAACCGGGGCTCAAAGAAGCGGCTGAGAAGATTTGGAAGCACGCGGGAAATGCCTTGCTCAAGGCCAGTGAAGTTGTTTTTACTGGGGCCAGCGCGGTCAGCCATCTTAAGGGCGCTGCCGAATTTGTGGAGCATGCTGTGTCTTTAGTCAATGGCGGGTTGACTACCTGGAGTGCGGTGCAAGGCAACACAGCGGCGATACTTGTCACAGCGGCACCTTTCTTGTATCCCATGCTGGCGGGGACGGGACTCACCTATGAACTCTATCATTCCTGGCATGAATGGCTTGGCGATGTGAAAAAAATTGTTTCGACAACGGATCAGGTCCAAGAGCTCTTGGCGCAATGTGCGCGTGACCTTGAGGAACTGGAGTATCTGGCCGACCGACGGGAGAAGATTTGTGGGAAAGGGAAAACCGATCAAGGCGAGCCACCCGCAGAGCCGCCAGCGGAGCCGCCCACAACATCACCTGCAAAAACTGAGCATCCGCAAGGACAACCCCAGGCCCCCGGCGAGCCAGAACCAACGACCCCTACCCCTCCGGCCGAGTCCCAGGGCGAACCATCGGAACCTCCGATCATTGCCGACCCCGAATTTCCCACATCGACTCCGTCAAGCGGCGGATTCATTCTCCCCCAGGAGTGCGGTTGCAATACAGCCACCGGCAGTTCGTGGGACAGCAGCGCTGCCGGCTTGAAGGCCATGAGCGCTGACCTCGCACGCATCCAAGGCTGTGCTCAGAACTTCGAAAATGGGATAAAAGCCTTTGGTCAGGATATGAAGCAACTCAATGAGGCCATGACCCAGGCCCAACAGGCCGTGCGACTTTCTCAGCAAGAGGGAGTCCCTAAGCTCGAGGCAGCCGTCATTGTTATGAAAGCATCTGTTGGCAAGATTCAGGAATTCAGCAAGGCCGCCGAATCTGTCAAGCCAGCACTCAAAGGCTGCGAAGAAGCCTCCCGGAAGGCAGGCGATCTACTTATGAAAGCTCCCCAGCAGGAGATGGACAAACGCCCCAGGTCACTGGAGGTCAGATAAAAATTCAGATAGAGCAGGGGGATTTTCCCGGCAGCACCCGTTGCTAGAAAAAATCGCTGTTGCTGTGCATTATGAAGAAATTGCCGCCATTGTTGGCGAATATTTTTTCGTTCGTTATATGCCAAAATAGATCTGGCTCCTTTTTTTTCTTGGACGGGCAACGCGTCCTGCTCAGCTTCTCGAGGAGTTATAGCGACCACAACCATGCAGCAGAATATAGTAATTGCAAGAGAAATTTGTTGTGGCTGGTTATGTGTCGTGTAGAATATGGACAATTGTTAAATGAGTACTGGCAACATTGACACTGACTGTTCAAGATGTGCATTTAGACCAACATAAGGAGATTGACGATGAAAAAAGCTGCTTTGTTTTTGATTTTTCTTTTGTTCTTTGTTGCACCTGTCACTGCCGCTGTTCATCCTGACGAGAAAGGCTGCAAGGATCACCCGCTCTTTAACCGCATGTCAGGGGTATGGCTCTATAAGTGCATCCAGAAAGATTTCGATTTTTACAACTTCCCTGTCGAAAAAGGAAAAACCGAGCGTGTGGAGGGACGAAAATCGGTACTGACCTATTATCCGGAAGTAAACCTCCCATCCAAACCGAGTGAATTGCAGGTGCTCCGTAATTATGAGAATGCAGTGACGAAATTAGGCGGAAAAGCTGTCTATGTCGACAAGGCAAG
>CAITZN010000650.1 GCA_903896915.1 uncultured bacterium | reverse complement strand
GATTACTCTAATAATTTTTTTCTACTCTCGCGGTGACCGCCTGAGCATGAGCTTTGCTGGTCTTTTGCTTGTTTCCAGTAGGCAGATTTCGCTGTCTGGACTAATCCTTCTCTTTTTTCAATTAGCACACGGCCTGTGTGCCATTTCGTCAGCCAGTTTCCTGCCCATCCTCCCGAATTAGTTTCCCTGTTTTTCCAGTGTAATCCCGTTCGATTTGTTCCTGTTTTTTGTTAGGGTTCCGGCCCTCTCTCAAGGGGACTTTCATGCTAAAAAGCTGATTTTATGAAAAGTATCGACAAGAGATATTTTTCGAAAAGCAGGCTATCTCTAGTCTCTATCTGTTTTGTGATCCAGTTTTCTCATTCCCCATTGTGTATTTGTTGATTTGAGCAGGATTCATGCTTCGTAGCCCCCTCTCCCTCGCTATTAATGAGCGTATTGTTTCACCATAAACAGTGGTGGTCCGCTTAATTTTGATGAGTTTTATTGATCAAATGTGACGAATTATTTTAATAAATTCTGTTAGTAAGAGGACTGGTTAGTTCCGAAGGCACTCCTTGTCGCTGCCGATGTCAATGCAAGTGAAACAGGAAAGTATTTTTTCTCTTGATTTTGTTACACATGTAACATATTTTATGTTCACTATGAATGATAAATGGATTCTCTTTTCGTATTCTGTTCCAGCCTCCAACGCCAAGGCTCGCATGCGTATCTGGCGGCGGATCTCTGCAAGCGGCGCGGTTCAGTTGAAAACCGGGCTGCAGGTTTTGCCCAACCGTGAAGATCTGCTGGAGAACATCACCTGGCTGATTGGACAGGTCCAGTCTCTTGGTGGTGAAGCTCTTGCCATACAGTGTGCTCGGGTTGAAGGGATGCCTGATGAACAGATCGAACAGCTGTTTCAAGGACAGATTGACCCGGAATTGACGCAAATTCAGGCGGAGGCAAGAGAGATCATGGCAGATTCTGGCCATGGGCAAAGCGATGCTGGGGGTAACGAATTTTTTCTATCCTTGCGGAAGTTACGCAAACGATACGAATCGCTGCAGAGCAGAGATTTTTTTCCTTCAGGGGCGGCAATCAAGACACTGGCGATGCTTGATGCTGCTGAAGAAAAGGTTCGTGCCACCAATTTACTGACCTTGCCAATCGTCCTGTATGATCGTGCTGAATATCAAAATCGCACCTGGGTGACTCGTGCCAATCCATATATCGATCGGTTAAGCAGTTTTTGGCTGATCTGTCGATTTATTGATGCCAATGCCACCATCCGGTTTCTCAAGGTCGGAGAAACACCGGATCTTAAAGCCGGGGAAATTCCTTTTGATATGGTTGGGGCTGAGTTTTCTCATCAGGGTGAATTGATCACCTTTGAGGTCATTGCCCGAGGCTTTGCTCTGTTTGATGGCACAGTCGTGAAAATCGGTCATCTGGTCAGGTTTATCGATATTCAGGAAGAGGCAACCCTGCCGGATGATGCCGCTCTTTTGAAAACCCTGATTGACGGACTTGTCTCCATCACCGGCGACGATCATCATCTGATGGAACAGGCTCTCGTGCTCTTTGATGCCCTTTATGCAGGCTATACAAAAACTTTAAACGGCACAGCTTAAGGTTACGGCCACTCTTATACGGATAACGGATTTGCCCCCCTGCTGATCGCACGGTGCTTCTTTGGCTTGGGCGAGGCCTTCGTCACCTCATCTTTTGCCGCTATGGTTGGGGATTGCTGTAAGGGCCAGCACTACGGCGCTGGCCATGGGTTCTTTCTGCCTTTTTTTTGATGTCGGCATGCTTTCTGATCCCATGTACCAGCCTTTCGGGGGCTTCGTTGGGGTACATCTGGGCTTTTCTCATCGTCGTCGCAGTGCTGATTACTTCCGTTTTTTTCTTTCTCATGATTGTCAAGGAAGAACCGAACCCGGGAACCCAGTAATCTTTTAACTCAACCATAAACAACTTTTAAGGAGAAATAGTATGCCTCCCTATTCAAAACATCTCGAAACAAGCACACAAAGAACCGGTAAAGACTATCAGGAAATGCATGACTGGCTGGATAATCATCCTGATGACAAAGCGGCCCGGCATGATCTCGGAGCCCTTACGGAAAACAGGGAGTATGTTCATTCCACCTGGGGAGAGGAGGCGGTCACCGAGTTCTTACTCCATGTCGCCGAAGATCTCCTCATGAAGGACATTGCCACGCTTGTCAAGGCAGGATGCCCTGAAGAGGCGGTGCAGCACAGCCTTGAAGTGGCGAGAAAGGCCCTTGAGATTGCATCACGTGTAAAGATTCCGTTGGACAAGAAACTCATCGCCAGAGGGGCCATCTTTCATG
>CAITZN010000649.1 GCA_903896915.1 uncultured bacterium | reverse complement strand
GACCTTATTCTGCTGGAAGAGGCGTTGGAGACCTTTGTGGATTTTTATTTCATCATCAACGAACAATATTTCCTGCGTTTTTTCTGAGTGTGATGTCAGGTCTGCCATTAGAGTATTCATGATCCGATGTCTGCCAGAGGGGTAAGGACAGCTATGGGCTCTTTGATACCAACACTGCGAGAAAAATTTAGTAATCCTGTCAAGAGCGGTAAGGTGACCTGCTGTCCTTTGTTGATCAAAAGTAAACCTTTGGCCGTATAAATGTCCTCGTCGATAATCATTTCGGTCGTGAGATCCAGGCAATTGATGTAGCTTCGCGCCATGTTTCTCAGGCCGAAATCATACGAATTGAAGAGCTCAAGCAATGCTGGATCGTAAAAATCAGTGTCAACTTTCATCAAATCAAGTGCAATAGCGGGAGACATACCTGACATGATGAATCGATCAAGGCCATTGGCTACCAGCAGTATCCGTCCGCAGAGATGTATATTGCGCTGCTGTTCCGGGTCTGAATATCGAGGAAATCTAGATAAGGGTTTGTCATGTAACGCTATAATTTCAATGATATTTTCAAATCTTGGGATGTGCATCAGTAATTTTCCGGCTAACACATGATGCTCTTTGATCATCTGAAGCTCTTCTTGCTTCAGGATGCCACCTGCCGAATGTCGTGCCAGTACCTCCGATGGAATTGTGAGACAGCCAAGTTGGGATAGCATGGCTGCCATTTCAAGAAGCCATTTTTCTTTTACTTGAATTTTATCTACAATGTGGCGGCAGTACCGTTTCAAACGGTTCGCTTTGTTCTGGGCAACCGGATTGACCAATGTCAGAATCTGCGAGAGAACCTCGACGATGCCAAGCAGAGTGTGTTCCAATAGTTCTTTCTCGGAAGTGAGCAGTTGGTACTGGCGTATTCCGTCCCTCAGAACAGCAATAAGCGTGCTGAGGTCGCAGGGTTTGGTGAGAAATCGAAAAATTTTTCCTATGTTGACCGCGTCAATGGCGGATTGCTGATCGGCATAACCGGTCAGCAGGACTCGGACTGTATCGGGATTGATTGCCTGGGCACGGCTGAGCACTTCAACGCCATTCATTCCCGGCATTTTCATATCTGAGACAATGACAGCAAAGGGACCTTGCTGCTTCATAATGCGAAGCCCTTCTTCCGGGGTGTTGGCCGTGGCAACTTTAAAATCCAAGGGCAGGGATCTCTCAAAACTTTTGAGCAAATAGTCGTCGTCGTCGATAAAGAGAATGGAAGAAATCATCTGACCCTCCTCAGGGTTTCATCGCTTTAGCGATATGCTGCCATCAGGCAACAACATCTTGATATTTAGTGGATTGTGAATAATCTCCCTTGCAGATCCGATTAGCATGCCACACCGCGTTCATAACAGGTGGCGTCCTGCTGGTTTCCGGTAACAAAAGGGGGGCATGATGCAGGGATATCGCCTCAGTGATGGTGGGGGGGAGTCCCCACAGAGATGCCAGTTGCCCGCCGATGATCGCATGGTTGGCGCCTAGACGTTCCGACTCTATTTTTGTCTGGTTTTTTTCATGCTGCTGGGTATCCTGAAGAATTTCTGCATATATTTCGGGAAGGTGCCGAATCAGGATCAGCTTGCCGATATTGTGGAGTAATCCTGCGACATAGGCACTATTGCAGGTCGCTGCACTCTCGTTGTCCCGTTCGGCTAGCGCCTTGGCGAGGGTTGCGGTGTCGAGGCTGTGCTGCCAAAGCTTATCAAGCTCAAAGGTTTTTCTTTCCTGTTCAGTGCATCGTGAAAAAAGATTTTTTTCCAGAATAAGCTGCCGCAAGATATTTAACCCAAGATGGGAAACTGCTTCCTGAACGGTCTCAATTTGCTGTGACAGGCCAAAAGAAATGGAATGAGCGAGTCTGAGGATTTGAGCCGTCATGGCAATGTCCTCGTTGATGACTGCCGCGATTTTCGTGTTATCGAT
>CAITZN010000648.1 GCA_903896915.1 uncultured bacterium | reverse complement strand
GTACTACAGGGCTTAAACAAACCGGTCAACGACCTGTCGCGAGGTTGTACGGCGCAAGATATCGTCGATACCGTTGCTCTGACCGCCATCCAGGCCCAGGTGGCCAAAAGAAAAGCAGCGTCTGCCTAAGAGACGACAGAGAAAGACTATGAAATTTTTTATCATTAATTCAGGAAGTTCCTCGATCAAATATCAGGTGATCGAGATGACAACGGAATCGGTACTTGCCACCGGAATGGTGGAGCGAATTGGAGACGAGACAGGACGCTTGCAAAACACCTTCTTCCCGGGGACACCAAGCGAACGGGTGTCAACTGTGGAACAGGCGATACCGGATCATGACAGCGGCATGCACCTGGTGATATCGCTGTTGACCGATCAAGAACAGGGTGTTATCGGCGACACCTCAGAGATCAGCGCCATAGGCCATCGGGTGGTGCATGGCGGCGAGGATTTCCGCGAGTCCACCCGGGTTACCCCCTTGGTCATCGAGGCAATCAAGCGCAACATCCCCTTAGCGCCCCTGCATAATCCGGCCAACCTCGACGGCATCCGAGTCGCCATGGAGCTCTTCCCTGCTGTACCCCAGGTAGCGGTGTTCGACACCGCTTTCCACCAGACCATGCCGCCCCATGCCTTCATGTACGCCATCCCCTACGCCCTCTATGAACAGGATCGAGTACGTCGTTATGGGTTTCATGGCACCTCGCATCGTTTCGTCGCCGGGGAGTGCGCCCGACACTTGGGTAAGCCGCTCTCTTCATGCAACCTGATCACCATCCATCTTGGCAACGGCTGCTCCATGACTGCGATTGCAAACGGTGTCAGTATCGACACCTCACTGGGCATGACGCCCTTGGAAGGACTGGTGATGGGTACCCGTTCCGGCGATGTCGATCCGGCACTGCATCTTTTTCTGAAACAGAACAAGGGGATGGATCTGGAAGCTATCGATGCCATGCTCAACAAAGAGTCAGGGCTGAAAGGACTGTGCGGCATGAACGATATGCGCGATATCCACCGGGCCGTGGAGGCCGGCGACCAGAGGGCAGCCCTGGCGCTCGCGGTACAGACCTACCGCAACCGCAAATACATCGGTGCCTTCATGGCCGTGCTGGGCCGGGTGGACGGAATCGTGTTTACCGCCGGCATCGGCGAAAATGACGCCATCGTCCGGGCCGAATCCCTGCAGGGCCTGGAATTTCTAGGAGTACGGCTCGATCCGGAAGAAAACAACCTGCGCAGCAAGCAGGCACGATGCATCAGTAGCGAAGACAGCAGGGTGCGGGTTTTTGTCATTCCCACCAATGAAGAACTGGCCATAGCCAGGGAAGTGGCCAAGGTGGTCGGCAGCTGAGGCTGGTGTACCCAACGGCAATCCCAGAAAGTACGGCGTTCGTGACGCTGGGGTTGAAGGTCTCACACAAAAAAACGACTCCGACAAATTCAACCTCTATACATTCAGGCTGTTGCATAAAAAACTTCCCGAGAGGCCCACAAAGATTTATTATATAGATATTGTTTACGGGGTTAACAGGAACCAGTGACAGCAGTTGCTGTTGGTACTCCATGGCCGATGTTGTCAACCAAACCAAAAGCTTTTGTAAAAGGAGACGCGCATGAAACGATTTTTCCAAGCAGTTTGTCTTGTTGGTCTTGCCGCCAGTATGGTTGTCATTGGTTTTGGGTCATTCGAGACCGCCTCGGCAGATGATGGCTATTACGGCTATCGACATCATGCCCGCTCACGCTACAACCATGCCTACAGGCACTGCTCTTATAAATATCCTCCTGGTAGCCATCGCTTTCAACGCTGCATGGACAATCAACTTGGACGTCCTCGCTGGTAAACGGTCAAAAATGGTCTGAAGCAACTATTAGCTTCCGACGTTCCTGCCACACCACGTTGGCGCTTGGTTTGCGTCAACGTGGTGCGATCATTTTGGACAGTTCATCCGCCCACTGTGAATCCAGGCGTCGCAACTCTTCGACTGTGTCCAGGGCGGCTTTCTGATTGCCGGATTCATGGTAGGTGACCGCAAGGCCGGCCCAGGCGTTCACAAAAGCAGAGTCGATACGTAGAGCTTGCCGATAGGCATCGACCGCATCATTGTAACGCTTAATCCTGGTGTAGGAATTGCCAAGAAGAGCCCAGATGCTCACTCTTTTCGGGTCGAGGCGCAGCCCCTGTCGACAGGCGTCCACAGCCTCGGCATAACGGTTCAATCGTACGTAAACAGCGCCGAGCTTACCCCAGATTTCAACCCCCTGAGGGTCGATGCTCAGGGCATGGCGATAAGCTTCAACCGCTTCATTATAGCGGCTCAATTTCACGTAAGCCACTCCGAGCTTACCCCAGGTTTCGGCAACATTAGGATCGATGCGCTGAGCTTGGCGCAGGGCGTTAACGGTATCATTATAACGCCCGAGCCCCAGGTACGCACTGCCGAGCCGTAACCATGCCAGAGCATTCTTCGGCTCGCTTTGCACCCACTTCTCACACCAGTCCAGCGCCCCTTTCCAGTTCTCAGATTTTTCAAAGGCAAGAGCGGGCTTCAACCAATCGGTCTGGTTCCGTTCAGACACTCCATTGGCCTGGCTTCGTGCAGCCACTCCATTGCCGCGGCCCGGTTTAAGTTCGCTTATCCATTCCACCGGCATGGCAAAGTTCAGGTTCTGCCCACCTTTCATGTAGAGGGTGGTCAAACCGATCAGCCGCCCTTCATCATCAAAGAGTCCCCCTCCGCTCGAGCCGGGCGATATGGCCGCTGTCGTCTGGATCATTGGTGGCGGGCCGCCCCGCAGTTGCGAGATAATGCCATCGGAAAGGGAAAGCTCCAAGCCACGGGGAGCACCGACTGCATAAACCTTTGCCCCGACTTTAAGACTCTTGGTCGTGCCTATCTGTGCCGACTTCCCTGTGAAATTTTTGACATCAAGAAGGCAGATATCTTTTTCGCTATCACCTGCAAAAAAAGCGGCAGGGAGCACCTGTTTTCCTTGGATCACGGCATAGGAGCTACCGCTTGCAACAACGTGGCAGTTCGTGGCCACCCGACCGGACGAGAGCAGCACACCGCTCCCCTGCTCTTTTATCTTGCCCTTTGAATCAAAAGATTTCACCACTACGATTGAATCTTTGACCTTGTCGAAAACTTGATCGGGTGCAAGGGCTTGGCTTTGTGCGGGAAGAATTACAGGGACGAACACCGCTATGATCAGCAGCATAACTGTTGAGAGGTTCATCATTATTCTCTTGATTGAATTCGATACGTACAGCTGAAGATTGTTTATAATTAACATCAAAAAGTTTAAGCTGTCTTGTGGTTTCGTTATGCCAAAGCGCATGAAATATCGAAAGCGACCTATGAGCGCCTTAATAATTTCAAAGAAACTGAATTTTTATAATTTATGGTTTAAACCTGACTAATAATCATGCTACATTGAGCATTGAGGTCGAACCACTCCACTACCGTCAAAGAAGGAAACAACTATGAGGGATGCCATGAAATTCTTGAGTCTTGCACTGCTCATTCTTCTCGGAGCCTTATCCATCGGCGCCCCGATGGAAGCCGCAGAGCGCAATGAGGGGATTCTTGTAGGACGTATCGCCTACACGGAAGGAAAGCTGCTCCGATACGTTGAAGAAGAAAAGGATTGGGTTCTCACGGTTAAAGATGCTCCCTTTGGCCAGGAAGACGCCCTCTATTCCGACAACAATGCTAAGGCCGAGTTCATCATGCCCAACAGCACTTGGATTCGCGTCGGCGAGAGCACGCAACTGCAGCTCATCGCCTTGAATCCGGACTCGACCACTGTAGATGTCGCATCCGGATCAGCGCGCCTGTACAACAAGAGCAATGACACCGCCGTCAAGGTCACCACACCCTTCGGTTATGTGGTAGCGCCAGGCGAGGCAGTCTTTGACCTCTATGTCGGCGATGAGTCTTTGGAAGTCATCGCGGTTCGTGGCGACGTAGACTTTGTTCATAACGCAACCAATACTAAATACGAAGTAAGGGAAGGTTCTTCCTCAATTATTGCCGACAAAAACGAAGTGGCTCTCGGCAATGGCACGGTCGATGCGGCGTGGGATGACTGGAATGCCCAGCGCGACAATGTGTGGAACAAACGTTCAGAACTTAGTACCGCGTCGGCAAGCTACCTGCCTGCGCCTATTCGCGACGAATCCTATGCGCTGGAAGAAAACGGCCGATGGGAGCGAGTCAGTTATAATGGTGCAGAGCATCAGATGTGGCGCCCGACCCGGGTTGATCCAGGCTGGAAGCCTTTCACGGCTGGCCGCTGGACCGTGTACAATGGCGACAACTGCTGGATTCCGGATGAACCTTTCGGTTATGTTACCCATCATTACGGTTCATGGGTCTATGTTGAATCAGCGCGCGGATGGTATTGGGCACCCCCTACTGTCGCAGTGTCCGAAGCCGCCCCTGCAGTCAATATCAGCTTTGGGTGGTATCCGGGCCGGGTTGGCTGGATCCACAGCGGTGAATCCGTAGGTTGGGTGCCGCTGGCCCCAAGCGAAGTCTATTATGGGCACAGACGTTGGGGTCACCGCACCGTTCTGGTCGACAGCCCTGAAGTTGTGGTCCTTGACATCGGTCAATACCGATATCTCGATGAAGCGGTCATCATTCCCCGTGACCACTTCTACAGCGGGTCGCGTTATACTCCGTACATGGAACACCATGTCAACAGGAGAACCCTTGTTGATAGCTACAGACCCTCAAGAGCTATCAATAATTCCATCATCAGCAACTTCAGCTCTAACAAACACCGCTATGCCTATAACGATGCAGAAGTTACCCGTAAACCGCACTCCACAGTTTTAGATCGTATTAACAGTAATCAAAGACTGACTCGTGATATCAATCGAGCGAGCAGCAGTGGTGCCGCCAGTACATCCACAGCCAGCACAGGTAACATGGCTGGCATAGCCACGGTAGGCCCAAAAAGCAGCATAGGCAGTACAGGCAAACGAGGGATGCAGCAGGATTTGACCCAAATCAGCTCTGGAGCGCAGCCTGTCCAAAAGACTGATATTCGGACGCCAAAACTCACCAACAAAGTGGTGGATGCTACCAAAGTCTCAGCTCCTGTCAGTGCCGTATCCTTCACTCCCAAAGAGATTAAACCCAAAGATAGCGAGCGCCCCCCAACGATCCGTACCAGTGCCGACAAACAGGGTCGCACCCCTCAAGGCCCGGATAACAAACAACTCGGCCCGCAAGGGCAGGGACAACCCAACCAACCTGCCGGAACCACAGGTATTAGATCACCGAGAACACCGCCTCAGGGACAGCCCGTAACAACCCCTGGTACGGATCCTAAGCAGATCGTTCCCCAAGGGCAGGGGCAACCCATCCAACCTGCGGGAACCACAGGTATTAGATCACCGAGAACACCGCCTCAGGGGCAGCCCGTAACAACCCCTGGTACGGATCCTAAGCAGATCGTTCCCCAAGGGCAGGGGCAACCCATCC
>CAITZN010000647.1 GCA_903896915.1 uncultured bacterium | reverse complement strand
GCTTGACCCCGGGTATCCAAAAACTCATAATTCGCTCCCCCCACTCGGCCCTGGGAAGAAAGGGTTGATTGGTTTTGACAACAAAATCGGCGAAAGTGCAGATCGAAAGGACCGGGATATGGGCGTCGATTTTCCAGAACGGTAGATACAGGGGAGTGGCGACATCGCCGGGATGCAGCCACCAATCAACCCCGGTCAAGCCGTCCGCTCCGAAGGCCCAGGCTGATTGACAATTAGCGCAGGTCATCACCTGGCAGTCTCCATCCCCATCCAAGCCAGCTCCACACTTGGGGCAGAGGCTCGCCTGGAACCACACCTGCCAGTCTTCGTCAAAGGCCTTGCCTCGCAGAGGATATCCGGCCAACTCTTCGAAACCGGCGAGCCGCAGGTCGCTGACCCCGTCATAAAGGGCCTGCTGTTTGGCTACCAGGGGCAGATAGATATAGCTGAGGTTCTCGCCAATATAAGCACGGTGATATAGATCTTTGCCGGCCTGGGCGGTAAGGCCGCTGATGGCAGCCGCCTTTTCCAAGATGGCGCTGGCCTTAAGGGTCTGCGGCAGGTAACGGCCACCTGTTTCCCGATCAATCCGGGAGAGGTGCATGGCCTGCGGCCGCACCCCAAGCGATGGAGGCAGGCCCGGCACCGGGTTTGCGGACTGAGTGGTATCGACCACCCGGTGCTCGATACCCTCAGCCGTTACCAAAAAAATAGTGCCTTTGAAACGGATATATGGTGCCAGCAGCGACTCGGCCGACGAAGCACTCCCGGCCTCCATGGGCAGGGTATAACGAAAAGGGCCGTTGCTCTGCAGATAGTTTCTGGTGCCGCAAAAAGTGCAGGTCAACAGTCGATCTGTCTCGGTAAGGATGACCGAACCCCCGCACTGCGGGCAGTTCTGTTTGACCCGAAGATCCATCAATCCATGTCCCCAGCTGCTGCACCCCGACTGTTCATTGCATTATCCCAATTTTTCGCCACATTGGTTGCAAAACGAGGCTCTGGGAAGGTTAGTGGCTTGACAGTGGGGGCAAAGAATCTCCTGCGCCTGCTCCGAAGTCGAATGGCCGCAGCGCGGGCAGAATTTTGCCCCTGGCATGAGATTTTTGCCACAGTTGTCGCACTGCTGATTGAGCAATTGCTGATGGCCGCAGTACGGGCAAAAACGAGCATTCGCTGGTATCATCATGCCGCAATCTGAACACCGCACCTCTGCTCCAACGGCTCCGTTAGCTGGTTGGGTGCCACTCGGCTGTACATTAGCAAACATGGCAGGCATCATCATTCCCAAACCCAATCCCAGACCGGCCCCGGCCTCACCGCTGCTGGAGGCAGCCTTTTCCATGGCCATGGCTGCTTTCATCCGCACGAACTTGTCCATATCCTTGATCACGCTCATCCGCGAACGATCATCAATGGCCTGCTGCACCTCCTCAGGTGGGGTAATCGAGGTGACATAAAGACTGTCCAGATCCAGGCCGAATCGGGCGAAATCCTGGGCCAGCCGCTGCTGCAACCCCTCAGCGATATCGTCGAATCGACCAGGGAGATCGAACAAGCTATGAAGATGTTCACCCAGGTAATCGTTGAACCGGCTCACAATCACCTGACGCAGGTAGTCCTCGACCTGTTCGGTAGTGTAGCGCCCCATGGTCCCGGCCAGAGTATTGATCAGCAGGATCGGCTGGACCACACGGATATT
>CAITZN010000646.1 GCA_903896915.1 uncultured bacterium | reverse complement strand
CTGGATCGATTGTGAGACGGAATCAAAAAAAAGATATGCATATCGTCAACGCAGTGTCCAGTTGCGCTAAGTGTGTGAACGTGTAGGGTTATTTCTCCCAAGTTCGCGGGGGCTTTATGAGATAGTCCTCAGTCTCGCATGGAGGACCGGCATGTCCCTCAACCCTGGACTTCGCGGTAGTTCTTCTCCCCAGCCGGCCGGGGCGCCCAGCCCGGCACCCCGCAGACACCCGCTGCTTCTCCGCCTGTGCCTTGGCGTCCTGCTGGCGGCAACCCTGCTTTCGACCGGATGTTCAGGCAAGTCTTCAGGTTCCCAGCCTTCACCCGCCGAGCTCGGTGGGGAGCTCCTCCTGGCAGAGAAGGTGGGGGATCCCGCCAACCGCGATGACATGGAAAGCCGCTTCGCCAGCCTGAAGCTGAACTCGCTCAATGTCTCGGTTGGCTCCGACGACCAGAGCATCGTCAAGTTCCTCGTCGATGTCGTTTGGAGCGCCGCGAAGAAGACCGCCCAGGGCGACAACTACTGGGTGACGACAGAGAAAATTCACTACACGACCACGGATGCCAAGGGGAATGAAATCAGGGTGAGCGGCATTGCCTTCATTCCCTGGAACGCATCGCTGGTCAAGGCACCGATCCTCTGCCTACAGCATGGGACCCAGATCTATCGGGATTATGCTCCGTCCAAATTCCTGTACGACATGTGGAAATACATCGATGACCCGAAGGAGATCATGCTCTGGGCCGAGTCCATCGTTGGCTACATGTACGCCCACGCGGGCTACATTGTCGTGATGCCGGACTATCCGAGCATGGGTATCAACCGCGACTACCACCCCTACATGGACCCGAGCATTGCAAACAGCGTCACGGACTTGCACAAGGCAGTGCAGGCCCGTCTGCTGCAGGACACCTGGAAGAAGTGGACCGTCTGGAACCAGCAGACCTTCCTCGTCGGCTTCTCCGAGGGGGGGTATGCAACCATGGTGGCCGCGCGCCGGATGCAGGAAAAGAATTTAACTGTCACCGCGGTGGCGCCCCTGGACGGGCCCTACGACCTGTCCACGACCATGCGCAACCTCATGACCGCCAACGCGCCCCACAAGGCCCCGTATTTCCTCCCCTATACCCTGGTCTCCTTCCAAAAGATCAAGGGGGATGGCAGCTACAAGTTTTCCGACACCATGAAGACCCCTTGGAACGAGACCCTGCCCCCGATGCTGGACGGCAGCCGCAAGTCCGAGGAAGTCACCAACGCCATGCCCGTTCGAGCCGATGGTCAGCGCTACCCGCCGGATATCCTGACCGCCAGCTTCCTGGCCCAGATGGCCAAGCCTTACACCGGGAACGCGGCCACCGACGGGCCTGTGGTCACGGACCTAGCCGCGAACGATGCCTACCGGGGCTGGAAGCCTGCCATGCCCATGCGCCTGTTCCATTGCCAGACGGACGACCTGGTGCCGGTCGGCAACTCGAGGGCGGCGCTGAAGGCTTGGATCGACCAGACCAACGTTACGGGCGTACAGGATGTGGTGCCGCTGGACCTTGCTGATTCCCCGGTCCATGTCCAGGCAGCCCTCCCGGCCCTGCTCGATGGCTTCCTTTGGCTCGACGGCTATCGGAAGCGCTGAACCCGGTCTGGAGGAGAGCGACTGGCACCGCGGGGGCCTGCTTCCTGTTGAAGGCGGAATTAAGAAAGATGCTGGGATGCAAGGATCAGGATGACCCCGAGAGGTGGGCGTTCATCGACTCCATCGACGAGATTGGATGGTTTGCGCGGCATCTTGCCCCTCTCCTGAAGGGAATAATTATGGTGTTCTTTGAGCTGCCAACTCTGTGGCAGCTGCCCGCCCCGCCACACGGCCAGTCATAATGGACCCGCCCAGGAATGTTCCTTCAAGGGAAGCTTTGCCATTGACACCCGCGAGCCCGGTCAGTTCTCCGGCGGCATAGAGGCCGGGAATCGGCCGTCGCGAGTCATCGAGAACCCGGCATGACCGATCGATGGAAACGCCCCCCATGCTCTTACGCGCCAGCGGGAAGAACTGTACGGCATAGAAAGGCGCCCGCTCTATTCTGGTCGGATTGGACCAGGGGGTCCGGCAGCAGTTGATACGTCCAAAATCGGTGTCGTTACCAGAGGTCACCATGTCGTTCCAGCGCCTGACGGTCTCAGTCAGGGCCTGCGGGGGAAGCCCAGCAGCCAGAGCCAGCTCTGAAATAGTAGGTGCAGATTTTACGAACTGCCTGCTTTGTTGGTTATTGAATAGCCCCTCTTCAATTGACTCCCGACTCCAGCCAGATACAAAAAAGCTGTTGCGGGCCGCACTGTCAAACACCGCCCAGTATGTGCCGCCGGGCTGTTTGATCAGCTCCGGAAATGTCACCTTCGTGTCTTGAGATTCATTTACGAAACGCCGTCCTGCCTTATTGACCCAAATTGATTGCTGGCTGAAAGCGTTCAACCCTCGCGAGCCGGTTATATCGGACGGGCTTTGCAGGCCGGTGGAGTAATTCCACTGATACTGCATGTTGACCAGTCTGGCTCCTATGGCCTGGGCAATTTCATGACCTGAGCCCGTGGCGTTTATGCCGGCACCGGTCAGTATCCGTTCTGGAAGCGGCTGATTTTCATGCCAATAGCTTTGCACCATCTTCATATTGCCCTGGAACCCCCCGGTCGCCAGTATCACGACCGGTGCGAGATGATCGATAGATACGTTATCTTTGAGCCGTTGTGTCCGGATGCCGGTAAGTTGGCCATCTTTGCCCTTGATCAACGAAAGTGCCTTTTGCCCGTAGAAAAACTGCACGGTACGGCTCTGCTTGCAGGGCCGGTAGATCGGTTCGACTAGCCCTCTCCCCTTGCCGATAACTTTATGCCAGCGTGGCACGCTGTTTCCGGGCATGAGGACCGGGTTCTTCTCAAAATGTATGCCCAGACCAATAAGCCAATCGTAAATTTCGCGGCGAGATTCGTTTGTGTAATAGCGTACCCATTCAACATCAGGACCGGAACCACCCG
>CAITZN010000645.1 GCA_903896915.1 uncultured bacterium | reverse complement strand
GTTTTGCGTCATCCACTCGTTCCGGTAAACTAAGGAGCCTGTATTTTCCTGATTCTGCATTATGCATTGTTTCAAGAGAGGGCGTCGCAGAACCTAGCAGCACCGGACAATTTGCCAGCATTGCTTTATAGATAGCACAATCACGCGCATGATAGCGGGGAACTGTGTCGTTTTGCTTATAACTGCCATCGTGTTCTTCATCGATTATAATAAGTCCGATGTTACGGAGCGGCGCAAACAATGCTGAGCGTGCACCAATGACAACACGCGCCCTTCCGCGTATTGCTTTCATCCATGCATCAAACCGTTCTCCGTCAGAAATTTTGCTGTGCAAAACTATAACTTCATCGTGAAACCGATGGTAAAAACGCGATGTGATTTGAGGGGTGAGTGATATCTCCGGAACCAGTAATAGAACACTCTTTCCCATCTCCAGCACTTTTTGAGTCAGTTCCAGATAGACGAGCGTCTTGCCGCTTCCGGTAACTCCGTGCAGCAGAAAAGGTTTGAAAGTGTCTGCCGTTATTGCGTCCGCAACTTCAGTAAAAACTGACTGCTGCTGTGCAGTTAATGTGTATTCCGCCAAATCATTCTGAAAAGTCTCTTTGCGTTGCCGGTCAACCGCCCGGTAAAATATTTTCAGAATTCCTTTTTTTACCAGTGTTTCAAACGAACTGAGCGATGCCTCGGTTTCTTTTGCCAGCGCCGTCAACGGCAATGCGATACCTTCTGCATCAATTAATTTGAGCATCAGAGCAACCTGTTTTTGCGACCGCTTTTCTAACTCGGGAAGCATTGCCAATGCTGTCTCGTTGGCGATTGTCAATTGGACAAATCGCTCCTGCTTTTCTTTAATTCTGGGTTTCAGCTCATCATCAATAAGGGAAAGGGCACCTTCGCTCTGAAGCGCTCGAAGGACAGAATAAATATTCTTTTTTTTCACTTCTTTTTGCAGGGTAGCAAGCGTAATGGTATGTTTTTCGATGAGCACCTGAACAATTGTTCGCTTAAGCGTTGCCTTCACCGCGAGAGATGCTAATAAACGATTGCAATAGGGCACATCGGCAACAACCCTTCTTTTTGACTGTGTTTCTGCTCCGTGCGGGATGGTAAGTCTCAGAACTTCTCCAAGTGGAGAAAAGTAATAATCCGCCATCCATTTATAGAGAAGAATGTCATTGGGTGTCAGGATGGGTTCGGGGTCAATTACATCAAAAATATCTTTTATTTTTTCGGGTGCGTAAGTAGACATTTGGCTCAGTGAAATACAGTAACCGGAATAGGTTTTTGTGCCAAATGGAGCAATAACACGCTTGCCGATTGCAATCGATTCAGCTAAATCCCCCGGAACTCTATAGGTAAAGGTTATCTTGAATGGTTGAAAAAATACTATCTCGGCAAACATTACCGGTGTTACTGAGCTTTCTTGAGGAAAGGTTTCAGGTCTTTACTTCTTTGCTGTGACTGTCCTGATGCAATATCAAAGGTTAATTCCTTTTCGCCAAGAGTCCAGATGATGCGTTTATACTCATTTTGCCCAACAACATTGCCGTTGGTGGAAAGAACTTCGTCATCACTTTGCAGCGTCAGGTATATATATTTTCCGTCTTTCCGTATTCCCTCAATTTTTTCCACATCGTTATATTCGTAAGTGGTGGAACCTATGAGTTTTCCATTCTCAATTTTCAAATCTCTATTTTGAACAAACTTTCCCTCTAGCTTAAGC
>CAITZN010000644.1 GCA_903896915.1 uncultured bacterium | reverse complement strand
CGTCCTTGAGAGAAGTTATATTTTTCATAACTCTCGGCTTTCTCACGAATACGACGGCAAACAGCTTCCAGATCGGAGGGAATAGAGGGCTTGGCAGAGTGTTTAGTCATAGAGGAGGACTCAACAATACTCTTTGTCTGTTATCGCCTGGAGAGAACCACTGCATCGCGGTTTTCCTTTTCATCCAGAAGAACATCGACCCGTTCATTGGGGGCCACACCAACAACCATGCCAACGTAATCGGGCTGTATCGGCAATTCCCTGCCGCCACGATCAATCAGCACCGCCAGTTGAATCGACAGAGGCCGGCCATAATCCATGATTGCGTCCATAGCGGCACGAATAGTCCGCCCCGTAAAAATGACGTCATCAACCAGCACAACCCGTTTATCTTCCAGCAGGAAACCAATATCGGATTTTTTCACGATCGGATTTTGAGCGATGAGGCTCCAGTCATCCCTATACAAGGTAATATCGAGATTACCCGACGGCAGGACAAGGCCTTCCCGTTCTTCGATTTTCCGTTTGATCCGTTGGGCCAGGAACACTCCGCCGGTATGAATGCCGATAATCGAGAGATCAGCTACCCCATGATTCCGTTCAACAATCTCCAGGCTGATACGGTCCAGGCTACGGTCGATATCCCTGTCGATCATGATGGTTCGAGTTGTCATAGTTCACACCCTGTTCCAAAAATAGTCGATGCCCTTTGCATCCACCAGATTGATCGCCTCCGGAAAAGCCTCACATTCCACCGCAAAGACCTTGACAGCTATCTCGTCCGGGGTATCACTGTCGTCTAAGGCTACACACCGCTGCAATACGATCGGCCCAGCGTCGTAGGCCTCATTGGCAAAATGAACCGTGCAACCGCTCACCGTGCACCCGCGTGCCTTCACCGCCTCGTGAACATGATGCCCATAGAAACCGGCACCGCAGAAGGAGGGTATGAGGGCAGGATGAATATTAAGCACGGCACGGCGCAATGTTTCAGGCGGTGAATACAACTTCAGATAACCGGCCAGGGCGACAAGATCGACATCATAATCGGCCAATATCCGGTTGATCTCCTCATCGTTTCGTGCATGAAAAGCAGGATAGCCATACCGCTCGGCCTTCGCAAGCCCGAGGACGCCGGCGACGTTGGCAATCACCACCTTGATCTCAGCCCGCAAAGTACCCGCCGCGATCCGTTCATGGAAATTATCAAGCGTCCTGCCGCTGCCAGAGAGCAGCACAGCCATCTTACGCATGATCGTCAGCCCCTGAGAAATAAGAATCGGTCGCGGGATCGACCGCCTGCAGCCACTGGGCGATGGCGGTGTCGTAGGCTGAGGTCAGTTCAAAGACCTTACGGGCAAGCCGGAAACGGGTGACAAGCGTAGTGTTGCCGTGTGTACGCAACTCAGCAAGCACCTGCGCATAATCAGACGGATCAATAATGACCGTGACATCGTGAAAATTCTTAGCGGCAGCCCGCAGCAGCGTCGGCCCGCCGATATCGATATTTTCGATGGCATCAACGAGGGTGCAACCTGGAATCGCTACGGTTTTGGCAAAGGCGTAGAGGTTGACGGCAAGGATGTCGATAGGCTTGATACCTTGTTCACTGCACTGCCGCTGGTGTTCCGCGTTGTCGCGCTGGTTGAGAATACCGCCGTGGACAAGGGGATGCAGGGTTTTCACTCTACCGTCGAGCATTTCCGGAAACCCTGTGAAATCAGAGACGTCCGTTACCTGTATTCCGCTGCCCCGCAATTTCTGGGCCGTGCCACCGGTGGAAAGGATCTCGATGCCCATGGTGGCAAGCGCCCCGGCAAAATCCTCACACCCTGATTTATCGGTCAGGCTGATCAGCGCCCGCTCCACTCGTCTCATGCTTTCTCCTACTCTTTTTTCAAAAATTGACGAATTTTCCGCCGTTCATGTTTACCCGGCCGGTGTTCAGGACGACTTCCCTGCAGATTCAGTTCCTTCCGCTCTGCCTGCACCTGCTCTCGTTTGCTCACCGATTCTTCTGTTTCCTGATAGAGCATACGAGCTGCCGCCGCCGGTCCGCGCTGCTCGCTCAAGGCCAAAACGTTGAGCGTGACCTCAATAAAGCCCTGCCGTATCACCAGCGAATCGCCAACCTGCACAATCCTGGCCGGTTTGACCTTGTGACCGTTGAGCGCGATATGTCCCCCGCTCACAGCCTTGACCGCCAGCGACCGGGTCTTGAAAAACCGGGCCGCCCAAAGCCATTTATCGATTCGCACGTTGTCCATGTTCAAAATATTCCGCACCTTTTATCAGATCAAAATACCACACTTCACCAGATCGATCAAACAAAGATGACGCGCCGCCTCCCATCCAAGAGCCGAAGGAGGTTGCCGATGCGGGGAAAATCGGGTAAGGGGGCATATCGTTTCTTTGCAAATAGTGAAAGCATGTCCTTACAGGCCGTTGGCATCAACAATTTTACCTGCCCCGTACGCATCCTTGAAAAAAGCGGCGGAGTGCAGCAAACCGTGGCCACAGTCAACCTGCTGGCCCACATGCCACAGGACCGGCTGGAATCCTGTGTCAGCGTGATGACCGCCCTGTTGGCCCAATACCTACCGGATATCCACGCCGGACTCTTCCCCACCTTGCTGGTCGGGGTTCGCGAACAGTTGCAAGCCAGCGAAGCCCGGCTAGAAATGACTTTCCCCTATTTCATCGCGAAAAAAGCTCCGGTTTCCGGCACGGTCAGCCTTATGGAATACCAGTGTTCGTTCACAGCATCTTCCGAAACCAACGGCGAACCCATCCTCACGGTCGTGGTCCCGGTCACAACCCTCTGTCCCTGCTCAAAAGAGATCAGCGCGACAGGCGCCCACAATCAACGGGCCGAGGTCACCTTAACGGTTCGCCCCTTGGCGCTGGTCTGGCTGGAAGACCTAATAACCTTGGTTGAAGGAGATCG
>CAITZN010000643.1 GCA_903896915.1 uncultured bacterium | reverse complement strand
GGCAGCATTCAGTCGGGTGTGCGTACGGGGCGGTCTGGTTGGCCAAACGGCACGAATTTGGGGTGGAGCAAAGCCAGGCATTTTTTGGCGGCCTTTTCCATGATGTCGGCAAACTGCTCATCCTGGTGATTATTGAACATATTAAAGTAAAAAACAGCACTTTGAAAATAACCGATGCCCTGCTTCTGGAGGCCATGGCGCAACTGCATGCCCGGGAAGGAGCGAAACTGCTCAAACAGTGGAACATGCCCGAGTATTTCTGTGTTATCGCGCGTGACCACCATACTGAGGAAGTCGATGACAAGAATCATCTGCTTCTGCTCATTCGCATGGCCAATCATGTTTGTCATAAGCTCGGAATAGGGCTGGAAAAAGATGACTCCCTTGTCCTGCCTGCCACCTTAGAGGCCAATCTGCTCAACCTTACCGAGATCGATCTGGCCGAACTGGAGATTGTCCTGGAGGACACCGCCGTTCTCAGTAGCTGACCGCCGCACGATTCACAATACAAGCCGCTCCTTGTTGATCGGCTGTTTTTTGCCGTCTGCGCCGATCGCTACATAGGTAAAGGCCGCCTCCGTCACCTTGAAGGTGGTGAAGCGCTCTTCGGTTGAGGGGAGTACCGGCCGCACCCAGACCTCCAGCATGATGGTTACCGAGGTGGTGCCGATCCGCACGACCCGCCCGTAGCAGCAGACCACATCCCCCACTCTGACCGGCTTGATGAATTTCATGCTCTCCACGGCGACTGTGGCTGTGCGGGTCCGTGTTGTCTCCTTGGCCATGATGCTGCCGGCAATATCCATCTGCGACATGATCCAGCCGCCGAAAATGTCGCCATTGAAACTGGTGTCGGCCGGCATCGGCATGGTTCGCAACAGCAGCTCTCCTTGCGGTCCAGTCGCCTCCTGTGGTGTTGTCATCCCTTGGTCTCCTGTTTGTGCAGTCTTGATATTCCCTCTTCTTTTTTCTATAGTGGATTTTTCGTCTTTCGGAAACGGTCAAGCCAAAAGAAAATAGGGTGGTGCAGGGACCCCGTCCGCGATTATACTACCGTTTCTGGAGACAGCTCCTTTTACCAATGAACCTGTCGAAGTCACTTTGGAGGTAAATACATGCAGATCGAATGGGCCTATCTGAGAAAGGGCTGAGCCTCGTGCAGCAAGGCACTGGAGGTGCTGAATCGCAACAACCTGTCCCCCATCCGAGTCGCTGATGCCAGGAAAGAGGCGATGGCCGACGAAGAGGCCTGGAGTTTGCTCGCCGGCGTTAAGGAAATAGTCGTCGCCAAGGGTAAAACATACGTGCGCCTTGTTCCGCACCTAAACAGCAAGGAAGATATTCTCAAGAAGACACTGGGGCGTTCCGGTACGCTGCGGGCGCCAGCACTGCTGCTTGGAGATCGCCTCCTTGTGGGCTATAGCGATGGACTCTACACTCAATTTTTTGGATAATCCTGCTCCCCATGCCTGACTTATACCAACAACTCACCGAACAGTTAGGGGAAATCGAGCAACAGGGGCAATTGCGAAACCTTGTGCCTGTGGTCCACCTTGACCATGGCCGCATCGAAATCAACGGGCGCAGGTATCTTAATCTGGCCGGGAACGATTACTTGGGACTTGCCACCAGCCACGGTCTGCTGGAGGCCTTTTTCACCGAACAGAACAAGGACAATCTCCTGGAATGTTACGGATTGGGGAGTACCGCCTCACGGTTGATGACCGGCAACACGCGGCCCTATGCGCAGCTGGAACAACAGCTGGCATTGCTTTATCAGACAGAGGCGGCCTTAGTCTTTAACTCCGGGTACCATCTTAACATCGGCATTCTGCCGGCACTTTCCGGCAAGCAGGACCTGATTCTTGCCGACAAGCTCTGCCATGCCAGTTTGATCGACGGAATGCGTTTGTCACGCGCCAAGGTCATCCGTTATCCCCATCTGGATTACCAGGCTATTGAGCAGGTACTCGCCCAAGACCGGGAGCGCTACCGCCAGGTCTTCATCGTCACCGAATCGATTTTTAGCATGGATGGCGATACTGCGGACTTGGCTGAACTGGTCCGCTTGAAAAACCGCTTTCAGGCAACGCTGTATGTGGATGAGGCGCACGGCGTCGGCATCAGGGGCGCCAAAGGCCTGGGCCTGGCGGAAGAGCAGGGCGTGCATCAGGCTATTGAAATTTTGACCGGCACCTTCGGCAAGGCCTATGGCGGGCAGGGGGCGTTTGTGGTAGGGCCCCGGATCCTCATCGATTTTCTCCTCAATACGGCCAGGCCGCAGATTTTTTCCACCGGATTGCCCCCGGTTTCGGCGCACTGGCTCTGTTACGTACTGCGCCAGATCCCCTTGCTGCAGGAACAGCGCGCCAAGGTGGCCACGATGGCGGAAAATCTACGGCAGGCCCTGCGGGATACTGGTCTGAAAACACTCGGCAGTAGCAACATCGTTCCTGTCATGGTCGGCGATGCCACGCGGGCCGTGACTGCCGCCGAACGGATTTGCAGCAGCGGCTACTGGGTAAAGGCGGTTCGCCCGCCCACGGTTCCTGTCGGGACCTCACGTTTGCGTCTGTCCTTGAATGCGGCCATGGACTGGGAGCAACTGGCCCCGCTCCCCGCCATTATTGCCGAATCGTTGAGGTAATCCCATGCAATCCGCTTGGCTACACCACAACAACCATCAAGAGTGCATCCTGTTCCTGGCCGGATGGGGCATGGACCCGACTCCTTTTCAAGTCCTGCCTTCCGGTGACTGCGACCTGTATATGGTCTTTGACTATCGGCAGTTGCGGCCGATCTCCCTGGAACCCTTTGCGGAATATAAATGGTTGCACCTCGTCGCCTGGTCCATGGGTGTCTGGGTGGCCGCCCATCTTCTGGCAGATCAGGCTACGTCTTTCGCCTCGTGTACGGCTATCGGCGGCACTCTTACCCCGGTGGATACAAAGCGGGGCATTCCTCCCGAAATTTACGCTGACATGGCTGACAACTTTAATCAGGAGGTCCTGGACTCCTTCTACCTGAACATGTTCGACAGTGAGGAACTGTTGGCTCGGTTTCTGGCGAACAGGCCGCAGCGGGATCTCCATGAACTGCAGGATGAAATGGTGGCGGTTAATAATTTTTTTGTTCAGTACGGGCCGGGAAAAGATCTCTACACCCAAAAAATTATCACCAGCCGCGATCGCATTTTTTCCGGTAGAAACCAGATGCGTGCCTGGGGCAAAGGCAGCGGTATCATCCACAACTGGCCACACTTCCCTTTCTATCTCCTCTCTAGCTGGCGGGAACTTCTGCCTTCTCCTTGAACCACCTGCTTGCAAGGCCTTACCTGTTAGAGTTTGAACATAAAGCGCGAAAATGTGATGGAGGGGGGGTATGTCGGACGCATTGCGCCTAACATAAATGCAACGGAACTGAAATATTTCTTACAATTTGAGAAAGATTGATATGCCAGCGATTGTGTGAGTATGGTACAATCTTGTCATAGTTAGCGAGAAGGGGGCTTTTAAAGCCGTTTTCGTCGAACGACAGCAATCGTGGCAAGCATGAGTGGATTTGGGTGCATTCGTTTTTTCCCGGGCACCGGGGGCAGAAAACAGCAAAGGCTGGTTGGGATTACCAACCAGCCTTTGTGTTGATATGTGGCGGAGAGAGAGGGATTTGAACCCTCGGTGGAGTATAACCCCCACACTCGCTTAGCAGGCGAGCACCATCGGCCACTCGGTCATCTCTCCTTGTGGGCGTTTTACGGTGTGTGTGTGGCGGAGGGAGTAGGATTCGAACCCACGGTACTTTCGCACAACGGTTTTCAAGACCGCCGCCTTAAACCACTCGGCCATCCCTCCACGACCAAGAGTAAATACCATTTCACAGGGACACTGTCAATAAACTCCTCGAGCAGTATTTATGAAAGCAACGAACAGTAAAAATAAGGCAAACCAGGATAGGGAGTTGGTCGACCTGACCTGTTTTTATGAAATCACCAGGCATTTGGCATCGGCCATCAGCCTCCAGGACTGTCTTGAAAAGATCGTCACTACCCTGGCCGAGTTGAAGGATATGGACAATGGTACCGTATCAATCATCAATCCGGCCACCGGCGAGCTGGAAATCGAGGTCGCCCATGGAATCACTGCCGAGGCTAAACGTCGGGGACGGTACAAGCTGGGGGAGGGGATCACCGGTAAGGTGGTGGCCACCGGCGAGTCGATTATCGTCCCGCAGATTGGCGATGAACCGCTTTTTTTGAACCGGACCAGGACCCGCGGCGACGAATGGAAAAAGAAAAGTTCCTTTCTCTGCGTACCCATCAGGGCAGGACAACAATCCATCGGGGCCTTATCCATTGATCGGGTGTACAAGGATGGTTTTGGCACGGAGTCCGAACATGATCTGCGATTTCTCACCGTGGTTAGCGGCCTGATCGCCGAAACGGTCCAGCGCATCCAGCGGGTCAATGAAGAAAAAGAGGCCCTGCGTCAGGAGAACTCCAAACTGCGGCGGGAATTGTCCGCCAGAAACCGCATTGAGGAGATCATCGGCAATTCGTCCCGGATGCAGGAGGTCTTTGATATGGTCCACAGGGTAGCGGATTCCAATGCCACTGTGCTACTCCGGGGGGAATCGGGAACCGGAAAAACCTTGGTGGCGAAAGCTCTGCACCATAATTCAAATCGATCGATTGGGCCATTTGTGGTGGTGAATTGTTCAGCTTTGCCGGAAACCCTGCTGGAAAGCGAACTTTTTGGGCACGAAAAAGGGGCCTTCACCGGTGCCATCGAAAGCAAGAAAGGTCGGTTCGAACTCGCCGAAGGGGGGACCTTATTTCTGGACGAAATCG
>CAITZN010000642.1 GCA_903896915.1 uncultured bacterium | reverse complement strand
TATTCCTCCATTTTCGTCGCCAGTCCGCTCCTGACCCTCAAATGGAGCAAGAATTCGTGACGATTGGTAATTTATCAGATAATTTTCGGCAGGTTAGCACTGATCAACAGTTTGCCTTTTCCTGTCACTCCGAAATTCCATGTTTCACCGAGTGCTGCCGGGAACTGGATCTTGCGCTGACTCCGTACGACATTCTCCGACTCAAACGGCATCTGAATCTCTCGTCGAGCAAGTTTCTCGAGCAATACGTGATCATTGAATGGGAGGAAGAACAACTTTTCCCGACCTGCTACCTCACTATGATTGACGACGGCAGAGCAAGTTGTATTTTTGTGCGCAAGACTGGCTGCTCCGTCTATGCTGATCGGCCCGGTAGTTGTCGGGCGTATCCTTTGGGCCGGGGGGTATCCAGAAATAACGACACCGCTGCCACTGAATCTCTGGTACTGCTCCAAGAACCACACTGCAGGGGATTTGAAGAAACAAACAATCAGACGGTGAGCAGGTATCTACTCGACCAAGGGATGGAACTATACAACCGGTATAATGACATTCTGTTGCCGCTACGCCAGCACCCACGCATACAGCAGCAGGAATTCCGTCCCTCACGGCAACAACTCGATCAGTACATACTGGCTTTGTATGACCTAGATCAATTCCGCAGAAAATTGACCGACGGAGGTATTACCCTGCATCATCCTCTAACACCGCAGCAACTGAAGGCCCCAGCGGGTGATGATGAAGAATTGCTGCTGCTTGGTCTCAGCTGGCTGATGCAGGCATTTTTCGGTGAATAACATAACCACGTGCTTCACCTCCCGTGACCAGAACAGAGCCAATGCTTGCCCCTGAACATCTGCACAACCTCAGAGCGATCAGCGCCTCTTTCTGCCTCACGGAAGGAGGCTCGCATGGCCCGGACCATAGTGAACGAGTCCTGCATACGGCGATAACCATTGGCCAGAAGACGGTAGCGCGTCTTGCGATCCTTGCTCCCGCCGCCCTCCTGCACGATATCGGCCGCAAGGAAGAAAGTCAAAGTCAGGGGAAAATTTGCCACGCCCAGCGAGGTGCTGAACTCGCAGCCCCTCTACTCCGGGATCTGGACTATGCTGAAGACGATATTACAGCCATCTGCCATTGCATCCGCGCCCACCGCTTCCGGGGAACGACAAAACCCGAATCTCTCGAAGCAAAAATTCTTTTCGACGCCGACAAACTGGATTCAATAGGTGCCATCGGTATCGGCCGGGCTTTTCTCTTTGCCGGCCAAATTGGCGCCCGGCTGCACAACCCTGGACAGGACCCATCCTTGAGCCTTCCCTACTCCCTGGAAGATACTGCCTATCGGGAATTCAGGGTAAAGATGTCCAAAGTACGACACCAAATGCTCACCCCGGCCGGCCTACAAATGGCAGAACAACGACACGCTTTTTTAGAAATATTTTTCGATCAACTCACCAAGGAAACCAGCGGGATTTTTCCGTGAAGGGCCTAGGGATATTACCGAATATGCTGAAACTTGTAGTTTTTGACTGTGATGGTGTCATGTTCAGTTCTCGCGAGGCCAACCGTGTTTATTACAATCACCTGTTGCAGACCTTTTCCTGTCCGCCCATGGATGAAGAAGAACTCTGTCATGTCCATATCCATAACGTTAACAACTCGATCGCACACATTTTCCGCATTCACTCCCATGTATCAATTGAAGCAGTAAACACCTATCGTAAAGGGCTCGATTACAGTCCGTATCTGCAATACATGAAGATGGAACCCGATCTAATAGAATTCTTACAGACCATCAAGCCCCGATATCATACCGCCATTTCCACCAACCGCACCGACACCATGGAAACCATCCTCGATACATTTGCACTACGCCCCTGGTTCGACATGGTGGTCACCGCCATGATCGCTACGAGACCCAAACCGGCCCCGGACGGATTGCTGATGATTCTTGATCGTTTCAAAATTCGTCCGGATGAAACTATCTATATCGGGGATTCGGTGATTGACCGAGATCATTGCGCGAGTGTCGGTGTTGATCTGATCGCATTCAGGAATAAAGAGCTAACAGCCCGCTATCATGTGGATAATTTTATGGACATTCTCAATTTACCGCCATTGCAAACGGCCAGTACTCGCTGATTCTATCGGTACTCTCCTATTCGTCCTCGTCAAGCCGTCGCAACCCTTCCATCAGAATCATCATAAAATCACCTATTTCCCGCGTCTTCATCAGCGCATCTGGCAGGCCAGGAATAAAATGAAAAGTGCCTTTTTTTTCAGAAAGCATCGCATAAACAGCCTCATGGTTATCAAGATCTTCAAATCGGGCAGCAAGTAGCCCCCCCTCTCTGAAAGTAACCCGGGCTGAGCCATTCTCGAATTCC
>CAITZN010000641.1 GCA_903896915.1 uncultured bacterium | reverse complement strand
TGGAATCCGACCCTGATGACGGATGAAAAAGGCAAGGCCAAATTCAGTTTCAAAGCGCCGGACAATCTGACCGGCTGGCGCATTCTGGTGGTGGCCACCGACACCAAGGACCACCTCGGGGTCGGTTTTAACGGCTTCAAGGTGAACCGACTTACCGAAATTCAACCGGCCATGCCCAATCAGGTGGTGGAAGACGACACCTTCGTTGCCGCCTTCACGGTCATGAACCGAACGCCCAAGACACGAAAGATTACGGTGCAGATTGCAGCGGAGGGCACGTTGGCAACGAAGAACCCCACGCTGAACGAAGTGGTCGAAGTCGAGCCCTTCCAGAGAAAGCTGGTCAAATGCAAATTGACTGCGGGTAAAGTCCCGAACGACCGCATGATCGAAAAAGGCCTGATCGCCTTCAAAGTTACGGCCGGCGACGACATCGATCGTGATGGACTGACCCATCAGCTTGTGGTCAATAAGCAAAAGAATCTCGATGTTGCAGCGAACTACGGCACAACCACCGAAGGCGCGGTGCAGGAGACGCTGCTTTTTCCGGAGAACATCCGCACCGATCTCGGCGATGTTTCGGTCAGTCTCAGTCCGACCATCATCGGCGATCTGGAAGGCGCGTTCCGTTTTATGAAACAGTATCCTTATGAATGCTGGGAACAAAAACTCTCCCGTGCGGTCATGGCGGCCTCTTATCAGGCTCTCAAAAAATACTTGGCTGCGGATTTTACCTGGGAAGGGACCGACGGTATCATCGCGGAGGTGCTGAATACGGCCAAAGACTTCCAGGCGCCCAACGGCGGTATGGGCTATTTCAAGCCGGAAAATGAACGGGTCGATCCCTATCTCTCCGCCTATACCGGCCTTTGTTTCGCCATGCTCGATAATCTGGGCTTTAAACCGCCCAAACCGGTTGCAGACCGGCTGGTTGCCTACCTCCAGGAGATGCTGCGTACCGATGTGCTGCCCACCTTTTATTCTAAAGGGATGGCGTCCTCGGTACGGGCCGTGGCCCTTGCGGCGTTATCCCGCATGGGCAAGGTGGATGAAGGCATGCTGAAACGGCACTATGCGCATGTCGAGCAGATGGATATGTTCGGCAAGGCCCAGATGCTTGCTGCGGCCATCCGGGTCGGCAAGCAGGATGAAATGGTGCAAACGATAACCGAGAAGATCCTCGGCAGCAGCAATGAAACCGGCGGCAGGATCGTCTTCAACGAACGACTCGACGATGGCTACAGCCGCATGCTGGCATCCGTGCCGCGAACCAACTGCGCGGTACTCTCCAGCCTGGTGCTGGTGGCTGATTCGCAAAAGGGGGCTGAGGTGTTGCAGGATATCCCCTTCCGTCTGGCACGAACCATCAGGGCTATGCGGGGCCAGCGCGATCACTTTGAAAATACGCAGGAAAACATGTTCTGTATGAACGGGCTTGTTGACTATGCCAGGCGGTATGAGAAGGTCGAACCCGCAATGGAAGTGTCCGTGCAACTTGACCAAGACATCCAGGAGAAGAAAACAAAGCAGTTCAATTCCTTTACGGATAAACCCTTTGCCGTCTCCCGACCTGTTGCCGCAACCGATTCCGGCAAGCGCAAAACTGTGTCGCTTGAGAAGAAAGGGGAAGGGCGGCTGTACTACACCACGGTCTTGCGTTATGCAACCGTTCAGGATCAAGAAAAAAATGTCAACGCCGGCATGGAGATAGAGCGGGAATACTCGGTTGAAAACAAGGGGACCGGAGAATGGCGGCTTCTGTCTCGTGAAGATCGGGTCAAGCGTGGCGATGTCGTCCGGGTGGATCTTTTCCTTCGTCTGCCGGCCGCCCGTGTGCAGGTTGTCGTCGATGACCCGATACCCGGTGGCCTGGAACCCGTCAATCAGGAATTGGCCACGGCCTCCCTGGTGGATACCCAAAAAGCAAAAGCCCGTTTTGCCGGGGCCTCACTCTGGATGCGGTTTGCCGATTGGCGGGAATACAGTTACTCTTTCTGGAGCTTCAGTCATAAGGAACTCCGCCATGATGCGGCCCGTTTTTTCGCCGAGTACCTGCCGCCCGGCAATTACCATCTGTCCTATACCACCCAGGCGGTGGCCGAAGGTGATTTTCTCACCCAGCCGGTGTTAGCGGGGGAAATGTATGACGCGGATATCTACGGCAAAGGGATAAGCGGAACTTTGCATGTCGATCCGTAATCCCGGCAGGATCAGGTGGGTTGTTGGCGGTGGTGCTATAGCCTTTGTTGTTGCCTTGGTGGGAGCGACGATCATTAATCTCGCCGATCTCCCGTTGACGACTCTGGCAGACATTGCCAAGGACGATGCCGTTCCCATCTTTATGGATAGGAACGGTAGAGCTTTAAGTCGAACCTACCAGGCTCGATTCAACGCTCATGATCAGGTCGCCTTGCATGATATTCCCGATTTGCTGCTCAAAGCCTTTCTCACCGCCGAGGACGCCCGTTTTTTCCGCCATAACGGTATCGATTGGGCAGCTCGGTTCCATGCCCTGTGGCAAAATCTGCAAGCTTTGCATACGGTCCGGGGAGCCAGCACCATAACGGAACAGGTGGTGCGGATCATCTACCCTCGCCCCCGCACGTACTGGTCACGCTGGCTGGAAGGCTGGGATGCGATGCGGCTGGAACGCCATTCTGCCAAGGTCGACATCCTGGAATTTTACCTTAACCAGGTACCTTTTTCTTCCTCGCGGCGTGGTATTGTCCAGGCTGCGAGGTATTATTTCGGTAGATCCCTCGATACCCTCAATGCCAAAGAAACCCTGGCTCTGGCAGCCATAGTGCGCGCTCCTTCCCTGCTTGATCCGTTCAAGGCAACGACCGGGCTGAATAAACGGATTTCCGGTTTGGCTGAGTCTATGTTGCAACACGGATTCATCTCTGCGGGGTTGCATGCTGAGGCGACACAGGGGCAAATGTCTCGGAACAAATCGGAACTCTCGGTGCAGGCCCCTCATTTCACGGCCTTTGCACGGGATCGACTCGGAGTCCGAGAAAACAGTCGATCCGTGCAAACGACTCTTGACGGCGAGCTTCAGAAAAAATCGCAGGAATTTTTGGAGCAACGCATCAACGATCTCTCTGCATACGGTTTACACAACGGTGCGGTTCTAGTGGTTGATCACACCACCTCCGAGGTTCTGGTCTGGGCGGTTGCAGGTGAGATATCTGGAGATGTCCCGCAAGCAGGCTTTGATGCCGTCCGAATCCCGCGACAACCCGGATCAACCCTCAAGCCCTTTGTGTACGCTCTGGCGCTGGATAAGGGTTGGTCACCAGCCACCGTTATCAAGGATGAGCCTATCTTGGAAGAAGTGGATCGTGGTCTTCATGTCTACCGAAATTTCAGCGAAACCTATTACGGGATGATTCCTCTGGCGGAAGCGCTTGGCAATTCACTGAACACCCCGGCGATCAGAACCCTTGATTTTGTCGGCTTGCATACTTTTTATGCAAGCCTTCAGCACCTGGGCATGACCAGCCTTATCGCGGGCACAGAAACCTACGGCAACGGGCTTGTGCTCGGGAATGCGGAAATATCGTTGCTGGAACTGGTGCAGGCCTATGGGGCACTGGCTCGAGGGGGAGTCTCTATGCGGGTCAAGGTGCTGGCTGAGGAAGGGAATATTTCGGGTCAAGGCGCATCCAGCGTCTTTTCGGAAAACGCTGCAAGGGCAATTGGTACCATCCTTTCTGAGGCCGACTTCCGCAGATTGGAATTTGGCCCCTTAAGTGTGTTGAATTTTCCCGTACGCACTGCCGTTAAGACCGGCACTTCAACCAAAGGCAACGATGTCTGGACAGTGGCCTATGATGGTCGTTTTGTGGTTGGTATCTGGCTTGGCAACATGAATCGGTCCGCACCATCGCAAATGATGACCGGCGCCAGTGGCCCAGCCTTGCTAGCCCGCAGTATCTTCGCAGAACTCCGCAGGCGCTATGGCCTGCATCCGCTACCGGTACAACCTCTGGCTGCCGGAAAGCCGATGATGGTCGCTGCCCCTGCCCATGGGGTCAAGATGGTGGTGCCGGTCAATGACATGGAGGTTGTGATGGACCCTAGAATCCCCAATGAATTGCAATATATTCCGTTTTTTATCTCCGGCGTGACCCAGGAGGATGAGGTCCAATGGATTGTGGATGGTCAACGTCAGGAAGACTGCCACCGGGAAAAACTGATGTGGCCGATTGCCCTGGGGGAACACCGGGTTTCGGCCAAAATTATTCGATCCTCCGGGGTCCTTATCTCCCTTCCGCCCCGCTCATTTGTTGTCAAGTAACGGGGGATTCATAACGAGGATCATGGTGTTTTCATATGCATAGGACTGGTTTTTATGCAAACTGTAAGAAATATGAAGATAAGATACGACGTGTTCGACTCACACCTCACATCATCACTAATCAGTCAATAAACAGGGTCGGAATAAAGCGCGAAATGCGGTGGAATTGATGGACATAACTGTAATAAATCGGTATTTTTAAATTAAATTTTTTCACAAACCGGAACCGTTGTTTAACAGAGGAAGCAGGAAATGGCCGAAGATTGCACTACAGTTATTTTGAATGCAAATTGGTTTAGCGACAAGGATTTTGAAAAAAAGGTACCTGGCCTGACCGTTCTGTCAGGTGATCAGGTTGGGCGCCGCATCATGCTCGCCGACGACCGCATTACCATTGGTCGCTCTCCTGAAGCGACGATAATGCTGAGGGATACGCTTATCTCGCGCCAGCACCTTGCCATTGATTTCAACCCTGAAGTCAACAGTTATGTTATCCAAGATTTAAAAAGTTCAAATGGATCCTTTTTGAATGGCCTGCGGATCACGGAAGCAGCACTCAAAGAGTCCGACAAGATTCTTATCGGCAACATCATCCTCCGTTTTGGATGGTCCGACGTCTTTGACCTCCAGTACCAGCATGAATTAGACAACCTTCTTAATATCGATGAACTGACCGGACTTATTGTCAAACGAAGATTTGACGAAGAATTGGATCGATTCATTGCGGTATCTCGAACCCAGGGTGCAGATCTGGCCATGATTATGATGGACATCGACGGTGTCAAACAAATCAACGATACTTATGGCCACTCATTTGGTGCCTATACCATCAGCCAAACCGGAAAACTGATCAAGGCAGCCACGGACCATAAGGGGTTGGCCAGTCGGTTTGGCGGCGACGAATTCATGATATTCCTTCCCAACTTTAAGATGGATGCTGCAAAACAGTTTGCCGAAACAATCCGTTTACAGGTTGAGACTTATAATTTTGCGATGGATGGCATCATCCTTCGGCCCACTATCAGTATCGGGGTCAGCATCCTCAAAAAGAATGACACCCTGGCCTCGCTCTTCAAGCGTGCCGATGAGGCCCTGTACATCTCAAAACGAACAGGCCGAAACAAGGTTACTGCTATCGCATAATACAATATGTCCCTCAATGAACAACCAGCTTCGCAAATGAATAGAGCCTTGAAGAAAGAAAGGAAGGTTCACTAATCGTGAGGTTAGTAATTTTTAAATTGGCTAGGGCTCAATAGCTGAAATATCCTTCTAAAAAGACCCTCTGTCGCCGGGGGGGCGCTTGCTGAGAGGGTCTGTCGATCTTACGGCTTGCTTTTCGGTCGTTTGTCGGCCTTGTCCTTATCTTTTTGTTTTTGTTTTTCGCCGCTTTGCTTCTGGCTTTTATCCTTGTCTTTTTTGCCGCCCTTATCGCCCATGGTCATGCTCCTTTTTTAAAGATTTACCTTCGGTTTCCGCGATACAAAAACGGATTTTCAACACCCGTAATGCTTTCAACCTGCCAGCGTCGGGCGTCCCATCCGAACGCGGATATGATGTTTCACCAGTCCTTGTTCCAGCTGGATAACCCCATCTTGTATTCGTTGCCCATCCATCTCAACCCAAGCAACCCCGTGTTCACAACCGTCCGGATTTTCTACCTCGATGGCGTATATCGTTTCACCGTGTCGATAACGAAGACTGAATCTCGGCCACAGTGCCGGAATAACCGGATCAATACGCATCTGATCTCCTCGGATGTGCAAACCAAAAACCTCTTCAATCCAGGCCCTATACATCCAGGCCGCTGAACCGGTATACCAGGACCAACCCCCTTGCCCAACTCGTCCGGGTAAGCGGTAGACGTCAGCCGCTACCACATAGGGTTCGACCCCATAGTGCCAAACCGCCTCGGCATCGCGGGCATGCTCGATCGGATTAAGCATCCGCAGCAGCTGCACCGCCCGCTCTCCGTCTCCCTTACGGGCCATAGCCATGGCCATCCACAAGGCGGCGTGGGTATACTGACCGCCGTTTTCCCGTACCCCTGGCGGATATCCTTTGATATAGCCAGGCGAGGGAAGTGATTGGTCAAAAGGCGGCGTGAAGAGCAAGGCCATGCTTTCCTTCGGGAGGACCAGATGACGCCAGGCCGATTCCAGGGCCTGATTGGCTCGCGCTGGATCGGCGGCACCGGAAAGCAGGGCCCAGGATTGCGGCAGGCTGTCGATTCTCGCCTCTTGATTTGCTGCAGATCCGAGTGGGCTGCCGTCATCAAAGGTCCCGCGAAGATACCATTCACCATCCCATCCGGCCTGTTCAACTCGTTGCATCAGAGCTTGCCGGTCTGTCTGATAGGTCAAGGCAAGCTCCGGTTGCGCCAGGAGGTCGGCAAGTTCCGCCATTCCTTGCAGAGCGTCGCAGAGGAACCAGGCGAGCCAGACACTCTCCCCTTTGCCGCCGGCACCCACCAGGTTCATGCCGTCGTTCCAATCCCCCGTGCCGATAAGGGGTAAGCCATGGGGCCCTATGGTCAGGCCGTGGTTGAGGGCTCGTCGGCAGTGTTCAAAAAGGGTACCACGCTCAAAGCTGATCTCAGGTATGGTGAACTGTTCATGTTGATCGTCTGCAAGTTGTGGGGCGTTGAGGAAGGGTATCTCTGTGCCCAGAATAGTCACATCGCCAGTAGTTCGTACGTAGTGGGCAACCACATAAGGCAGCCAAAGGAGGTCGTCGCTGATCCGCGAACGGATTCCGGCGCCACCAGGAGGATGCCACCAATGCTGGACATCTCCCTCTTTGAACTGCCGACCAGCGGCCAGAAGAATATGATCCCGCGCCAGTTCGGGGCGGGCATAGCAAAAGGCCATGACATCCTGCAACTGATCGCGAAAGCCGTAAGCACCGCCGGACTGGTAAAAGGCGGAACGGCCCCAGATGCGGCAACTCAGCGACTGGTACTGGAGCCAACGGTTGATCAGAAGATCAGCAGCCAATTCCGGAGTCTGCACCTCAATCGTGCTGAGCAGGCTATCCCACCAAGCTCTGGTTACGTCGAAGGAATCCTCAAAGGCCCGATCTTCGTGAAAACTGCGCACCAGTTCCCTAGCTTTTTCTGAAGAATCGGCCTGGCCCAGCATACAGACGATATCGCGCTGCTCACGGGGTGCCATCTCCAGGCTCACCCGGACGACCGCGCAGGGGTCCAGCCCGGCACCAGTTCGTGATGATAATCTGGTCAGTTCCATGGCAACTGGATTTGCCAGCGATCTATTTCGACCAATGAAAGCAGTACGGTCACCACTGTGATATTCGGCCTCGGGGCTGATAGACACAAAAGCAACTCGATCTGCATAATCGGGATGGTAGCGGTTTTGAGCCAGTAGGGCCTGAGCCTCGTTGTCCCAATGGGTCATGATATGCATCCGCGAGGTTTCACGGTTCTCGCCGAGGGTCAGTTCTACATAGTAGGTGACCGAGAGTTTGCGTCTTCGGGAGCTTCCATTGGTGAGCCGTAGGCGCTGCAGCTTGATCGGCACTCCACCGTTTGCATCAACGGGGACAAAGACCGTCAACTCCTGCTCGATGCCGTTACTGTTATGCTCAAAGACTGTATATCCTGCACCGTGCCGGGCCCGATAGGCGGTCTTTTCCCGGACCGGGGCTGCAGTCGGCGACCAGAAAGCACCGCTCTCTTCATCGCGAATGTACAGTGCTTCCGAGGCCGGGTCGAGCACCGGGTCGTTCGACCAACCGGTCAGACGGTTGCGTTGACTGTTGCCGTACCAGCTAAAGCCGGATCCGCTTTCGCTGACCATAGTGCCAAAATTCGGATTGGCAATGACGTTGACCCAGGGGGCCGGGGTGCTGGTATCTGGACCGAGATAGATGGCATATTCTCGACCGTCCGGGGTAAAACCGCCTAGACTGTTGAAGTAGTTGAGTTCCATGAAGGGCAGCGGTGCCGATGGCTCGCGGGTGCTGCGTTTTCGGATGAACCGCTCCAATTGCTCAGGAGCTTCAGCCGGCAGGCCCAATTGCTGGGGCAGGGTACCGCGGGCGGCTACTAAAACCACACATGCTGCCGCTTTGAAGAGCTTGAGATCCTCTTCCGGAATATGTGCAGCACTCTTCAGGAAAATTCCGCCTGGCTTGTCAACAGCGGCTGAGAGTGCATGGGTCTGGATCAATTGCTCCAACCGTTCCTGGAGCGGCCGTTCGTAGCTGGCCGACTCTTCGTTGAGGATCACCAGATCGGTCGAAAACCCATGCATCCGCCAATAGGTATGGGCCTGGAGCAACTGTCGGACCAGGCTGATCTCCCGCGCCTCACCGATGGTAATCAGGACGATGGGCAGGTCGCCGGAAATAGCATAGGGCCACAATCCCGCCTGGCCCTTGCGGTTCTCTTCCAGGCGTTCTGCCGGGGCACGCAGCAGTTGATTGGGAAACAGCAGGTGACTTGCCAGTTGCTGGAAACGACGGGCTTCATCAGGCTTGATCCGCAGCATCTGCAACTGCTGTTGGGCTGAATGC